>NZ_CBCDJS010000046.1:0-10666 GCF_965035265.1 Rickettsia sp. | reverse complement strand
ATTCCATTCAAGTATTGGGTATAAAAAACCTATGAATGTTTATCTGGATTACGTACAACATTATGAACAAATAGCAGCTTAATTTTAAGCAACATTACCAAGTACATTGTTCATATATTTTGTCTTGATTTTTCAGGCCATTATATTTTTTGCAGATTAGGTTTATTCCTACCTAATTTTGTTACTTTGTTCATTATATTATTTTGTAATGTTTCCTTGTCTATTTCGCTAATATTATTGATATTTTCTAATTTATTGTTCATCCTTGCTAGTACTTCATAAATATTTTCTTCTAAACTTATAAGATTTTCTTGAGTTATATCTTGTTTTGTTACTTCTTTAGGTAAATCCTTTATATCTGTTGGCTTGTTCTCATTTATTACCGAAGCTGCTTGTTTTAACTTTAGGCTCTGCTGTTGTTCTTCTGCTTGTTTCATCGCTTCTAATTCCAATAGCTTCCTTTTTTCTTCTTCCGCTCGTTCCAATAGTTTTCTTATTTCTTCTTCTAATCGTCGTTTTTCTAGTTCTTGCTCATATTTCTTTTCTGCATTTCTTTTATTTTCTTCATAATAGACACTTTCTATACTACATGTCAATCTATCAAGTCCCTTCTTAATTTTTATTGCTGCTTTGTATTTTTCTATAGCTTCACTGTATTTTTCTTGATGGCATAAATCATTACCCTCTGCATTTAAGCTTTCTGCTTTTTTTTCTGCTATAGTTTTATTTCTTTGCAGATATTCATTAATTATTTTTATTGTTGCATAGCCTATGTTTTTACCAGAAAGAGAAAGCGACGTTAAAGAGTTATTATCTTTTAAGCTTGCCGCTAAGTCCCTTGCTTCAGCATCGCCTATGTTGTTATCCCAAAGATAAAGCGTTGTGTCACCGTTTCTTAAACTATCTGCTTCCCTCTTTAATCCTCTTTTTTCTAGAAATTCTATTAATTTCTCATGCGGCGTTTTTGTTACGGCTACCTCTTGCAATATTTGAAACCATCTAAACATAACTATTTCCTTATTAAATTCCATAAATCTTAATATTTTGTTAAAAATTAGCTTATATACAGAATCATAATAAAGAGTTTTAAGAATGCAATAGAAATTTAATTAGAAGTATTAATAGATGAGTTGAGGTTGATTTAAGAAGAATACAAAGTTAGTTTTTTTATAATATTTAAAATTCAGGATTTAAAAGAGATTTGATACAAAAATTAGACATTTTGGAACATAAAAGGAGCATCTAAAACTTATGAATAAGTTTGTAAAGCCGAAAACCCTTGAAAAGGTTGGCGAGAGTGACGGGACTCGAACCCGCGACCTTCTGCGTGACAGGCAGACGCTCTAACCAACTGAGCTACACCCCCTTTACATAAGAGATAACAATATATATAACAATTCTTCCATTTCTGCAAGAGCAAAATATCTTATTTCATTAAAAAATATATAGAATCTAAACCTCTAAATTTTACTGCTTATCGCTATTAATTTAAATTGTTACTATTAGTTGAAACATTGAAAATTATTATACTTTTTAAGGATTTTGTTAAAAAAGGAAAACCTAGCGGTTACACCCATATTAAAAAATCCTTTTTTATTAAATAATTATTAGAGGCTTTATATGACTAAACCGTACGTCATTAAATTAACTACTCCTTTTGAACGTATTAAACTTTATAATCCTATACCCGATATTGCTCTTAGAAGTGCTATTATCATGCAGGCAATAATAGATGCAACTAATACTTCCACAAAGAAAGAAGCAACAAAAGCAGAATATAACGCTAAAAAGTGGCTTTTTGAAAATAATGAAAATTTTAATGCTACTTGTTTAGAAATGGGCATTGAACCTAATTATGTAAGAAAGACTGCTAAAAAGCTAATTAAATCACAACAAAATAAATTATATCTTAGAGATAAGCATTCTAAACTCTATGGCTAAAGTTTAAATTAATTGTAATAAAACTTGAAATTACTATAATTATAAATTAATTGTATAGGTGTTACTTAGTAACGCCTATATATTAATAATTATTTCAGATTATAAAGGTTATTTATGAGTATTTCAGTTTCAGGTCAACATATTTCTATCGGTAATAATTTACAAGAATATTCAAAGGAGAGAGTTACACAAGTCGTAAAAAAATATTTTACCGATATAATAAATATAGATATACATTTCTCAAAAGAGGGAATTAATTTTAAGTGTGATATTATAGTAAAATATGGTTCAGGTAAACATAGTATTATCAAAAGTAACGATAGTTGTAATGATATATATGTAGCTTTTGATAAAGCTATGTCAAAACTCGAAAAACAGCTTAGAAAATATAAATCAAAATTCAAAAATCATCACGCAGGTAAAGTAAAAATATCCGAAATTGCTTACGAAGGTACTAAATATATTATTAGTTCGCAACCTGATAGTGAAACCTCTAACTCCGAAGATAATGATAATCCGGCAATTATTGCTGAAAAGCCTGTAGAAATATTAAAATTATCAGTAAAAGAAGCGGTAATGAAAATGGATTTAGAAAATTTGCCGGCAGTAGTATTTAAAAATATTAATAATGATCGTATAAATATAGTTTATTATCGTAAAGACGGTAATATTTCTTGGGTAGATTATAATTAATGCTCATTATCCCTTATAAAGGAATTACACCAAAAATCGATAAAAGTGCATATATTGCCGAAGGCAGCTCTTTAATAGGAGACGTGGAAATAGGGTGTAATTCAAGTATTTGGTTCAACAGCGTTCTTAGAGGCGATGTTGAACCAATAAAAATAGGCAATAATACTAACGTACAAGACGGCACGGTGATTCATACTTCAAGATTTAACGGACCGGTAGAAATAGGCGATAATATAACTATCGGTCATCTTTCTCTTATTCATGCCTGCACAATACATAATAATGCCTTTATCGGTATGCGTACTACGATAATGGATTATGCAGTAATAGAAGAATATGCTTTTATTGCAGCAGGAAGCCTAATCCCACCAAAGAAAATAATTAAATCTAAAGAATTATGGATGGGATCACCTGCAAAATTTGTTAGATATTTAACCGATCAAGATTTAGAATATATGCAAGATAATGTAAGAAACTATGTAGAACTTGCTAACACCTACAACAATGTTTTATAAGGAATCTTTAAACACCTTTACTGTGTTTTTAAGTAAAAACGCAATAGTCATCGGTCCTATACCGCCTGGGACAGGAGTAATATATTTTACTTTAGACTTAACATTTTCAAAATCAACATCACCAACTATTTTATTATTTGCGATTCTAGTAATACCTACATCAATTACTATTGCTTCAGAGTTAAAATATTCTAGAGTTAATTTTAAAGGCGAACCTATTGCAGCAACAACAATATCTGCTTTAGAAGTAATAGAACTTAAATTTTGTGTTTTAGAATGACAAATAGTAACACTACAATTTTCTTGCAATAATAAGGTGCTTAAAGGTTTACCTACTATATTTGAGCGTCCAATAATTACAGCGTTTTTACCGCTTAAATTCGGTTCATATTTTTTTATAACTGCAAGACAACCGAGGGCAGTGCAGGGGATAAAACCTTGACTGATTCCGCTATGTAAATAACCGACATTTAAAGGGTGAAAACCATCAATATCTTTAGAAGGTGATACTGCCGATAAAATTTTATTTTTATCTATAGAACTCGGTAAAGGCAGTTGAACTATAATTCCTGAAATCTCGTTATCAAGGTTTAACTCATTGATTTTTACTATTAAATCATCTGTACGAATAGTAGTAGATAGGTTTACTAATAAAGTATCAATTCCTATCTTATGTGCATTTTTTATTTTATTTCTTACATAAATAATGCTTGCCGGATTATCGCCTACTAGTACTATAGCAAGCTTTGGTGAAGTTTTAGTTTTATCCTTAAGCTCCCCAATTTCTAGCTTTAAATCTGCTAATATCTCATTTGCTAATGCTTTACCGTCAATTATATTATTCACTATATTTTTATCCATAATTATTAGTACAGGACAGCTTTCAAAAAGTTCTCGATGTCATTCCTGCGAAAGCAGGAATCCAGCATAAAGCAAGATAAATCGAGCTTTAATTTTTAAAATTTAGCATATGTATGCTTTTTAATTACTGGATTCCCGCTTTCGCGGGAATGACATAGAGTACTATGATTTTTACCTTACTTCTTTTCCCCATATTTAGTAGTGGAATACTCAAAATGTAGAGCTTTGCCGTCAAATACTTTGCTATAAGCGTGATGAAGACTGCTTGCTGCCTCAGCAAAACCCGTAAGAATCAGCTTAAGCTTACCGGCATAATGAGCAATATCGCCAATGGCATAAATCCCTTCTATATTAGTTTGATAATAGGAAGAGTCTACCTCAATATGGTGAAGCTTAACATTTAAATCCCAATTTGCTAAGCTACCTAAATCTTGTTTCAAACCAAAAAACGGTAGTAATATATTAGCTTCTAATTTCTTAGTATTATTTTGTAGGTCTTTAACTATAACCGCTTGAAGTTCGTAATTATTACCGTCTAAAGCATTTAACTGATAACCGGTTACTAACTCTATTTTACCGGTTTCTGCAATGCTTCTTAACTGCCTTACGCTTTCAGGAGCTGCCGTAAATTTATCTCGCCTATGTACTAAATATATTTTATTTGCAATTTCTGAAAGAGAAATAGCCCAGTCGACGGCGGAATCACCACCACCTGCTATAACTATATTTTTACCTGCAAATTTGCTTTTATCATTAATGAAATAAAAAACCGATTTGCCTTCAAAATCCTCAATATTTGCAAGGGGAGGCTTATTCGGACCAAATGAACCTGCTCCTGCTGCAATTACAATAACTTTGCTTCTAATAATAGTATCTCTTGAGGTTTTAATCTCAAAAAAATCATTTTGCTTATTTAGTTCTATAGCTTGCTGATTTAAGTGATATACAGGCTTAAAAGGAGCTGCTTGAAGCTCTAACTGCTTTATTAGCTCTTCTGCTGCAATTTTAGGATATGCCGGTATATCGTAAATAGGCTTTTCAGGATATAGAGTAATACATTGACCGCCGATGGCTTCTTGAGCGTCAATAACATGACATTTCATCCCAAGCATTCCGGCCTGAAAAATCGTAAATAATCCAACTGGACCGGCCCCTATTATTACAACATCGGTATTATGCATTATTTTTATTTAGTTTAATTTTTAAAAGGATTTTATTGGATATTGAGGAAATAATCAATTGTTATTGTTAAATAGATATTGATTTAATATGCCCTAACTTAGCCCAATTAAGAATTTTTTGATCTCTAGTAAGTAGGGTGGCTCCAAGACATTTTGCTGTTGCTACAATAATTCTATCAGCAGGGTCACCGTGAAAATCATCCATAAGAGAAACGCTTTCGGCCGCCACTTCCGGAGAAATATCTTTAATAGATAATCCGTTGATATCCGTTATAGAATTTAGAAAATCTTTTATAGGTTCGTAAATATTAATACGCTTTTTAAAGTTAAGCATAGCTATTTCCCATAATGAGATAGAACTTAGGAATAATTGCGAATTTTCTTGAGCTAAATTGATTATATGCTTTGTTTTTTCTGATAATTCTTCAGGTTGTAATAATGACCACAATAAAACATGGGTATCTAGTACTAAAGCATTATTAATGTTCTGCATTCCATTTTTCTTCTATTGGTTCTAATATATCAGTTTTTATCTCAGCCTTATTTCTTAGCATACCGAATATTGAGGTCTTTTTAGTATTTATAGGTAATATTTGTGCTACTTCTCTATCTCTTTTGGTAATTATGATAGATTCTTTATCTGTTTGTAATTTTTCTATTATTTCAAGACAATGAGACTTAAATTGACTTATTGCTATTTTAATAGCCATTTTTATACTCTAAATAAATAAAAGTATTATTATACTATAATAGTCAAATTAAATAGTCAATTAATATATAGTCTTATTTATAAATTTAATTTTTAATTTAAATTAAATAACCTTATTTAAACTTTTTTATTGCGATTTTATATAATTTTTAGTTAAAGTTTAATTAACTAAAAATTTAATATGGATAGTATATATGAAAGAATTAATAGCATTTTTAAAAAGTAAAGGCTTTGAAAAACAAGCTCACAAATTAGCTAAAGGAGAGACTTATCTTGATCTTAGTGGTAAAAAAATAAAAGATAAGGACGTCAAGGCATTAGCAGAGGTACTTAAACTTAGTTCTATCACTGAACTTGATCTTAGTGACAATCAAATAGGCGATGAAGGAGTTGAAACTTTAGCAGAGGCTATTAAACGCAGCAGAATCACTAATCTTGATCTTAGTGAAAATCAAATAACTGATAAAGGAGTTGAAATTTTAGTAGATGCTATTAAAAAGATTTCAATACTTGGTCTTAACGAAAATCAAATAGGGGATAAAGGAGCTGAAATTTTAGCAACATTTGCTGAGATTAGTAAGTCGATTACTGAACTTAAGCTTTCCTATAACAAAATAGGAAATAAAGGAGCAGAAGCTTTTATAGAAGCTGCTAAAGTTAATAAGTCAATAATGGTCCTTAGTCTTTCCGATAATGATATAGAAGAAAAATACTTAAAAACAATCAAAGAATATTTACAAAGAAACGAAAATTTGGAGGAAGCTGCAGAAAATCTACATTATCAAGATAGTCATTTATCACATAACGATAATATTAATATATTAGGGCAGAGCAATACTGAACATTATGCTCACCCTTTGTTAGAAATGAAGAATGTCGGTTTAGGATAAAGAAAAATAGAAATAATATTCTGTGGGAAAAATATCATAAATCCGTATTGAAATATAACGATTTCTTAAACTAACCTTGTAAAATTATTAATTTTTGTAAAAGATTAATAATGAATATTAATTATTTATTATTAAAATTATGAAGAATAACCTTAAGGTTTTGCGGAATGCTATTACTATTTGTATTTTAATATTAAATAGCGGTAAAATTTTTGCTACCTCTGCAACTTTTACCGTTAATGCTAAAATTTTACCCCTTTGTGCTATAGCAGTAGGAGGTGTACAGAATTTAAATTTTGGTAATTATGATAACACTACTGATTCAACAGCACAGTCTACTATTACTTTAAATTGTACCCCGGGAAGCTCATATAAAGTCGGTTTAAATGCCGGTGCTACTGCAGGAGCTACAGTTACTACTCGTCAGATGAAAGGCATTAATACTCCAGCTAATTTATTGAGCTATCGTCTTTATAAAGATGCTACTATGTTAAATAATTGGGGTAATGTTACACCAGATTGGCAAACCGGAACTGCCGGACTTGTTCCTGTAGTACTTACGGTATACGGTAAAATACCATCGGGACAAAATTCTGCAGTTGATACTTATCAAGAGACAATAACGGTAACATTAACTTTTCCTTAAACTTATTATTTAATATAATGAAAAAATATTTAAGCAATTTAAGTACCTTAGTTCTTAATTTTTCGTTTTTTATAATATTGCTTGTTTCACTCAATTCTCTAGCTGAGTTAACTATTGTACCCATAAAAGTAAATATAAGTAAGTCTAATAAAATAGCAACTATGACATTACAAAATAATGATTATATGCCGAAAAAGTTTCAGCTTACTCTTAAAAAACGTGAATATATAAAGGGTAAGGAAGAATATGTAGAAACTAAAGATTTAGTAGCAACGCCCGGAATGTTTACCTTGCAAGGTAATAAAATACAGCTAATAAGAATAGCTTTAAAAAATACTGAAAATTTTTCCCGAAAAGAAAATGATTATAGAATAGAGATAAGAGAGTTGCCGCAGAGGATAAAAATAGATAATAATATTACTTCTACGTTAAATTTTGTCGTTCAATTAAATATACCTATAACAGTATCAAGTTAAAAATCTTTAAAATTAAATAAATTAAAGCCATGAGCTTTTTAAATAAAATAATATCAGTTTTTATAGGTATTATTTTATTTATACCGTTGAGTTTTGCAGATGAAATTACGAGTGATAGTGAATTGATTGTTTCGCTAAAAGTTAATTATACCGAAACCGATATATTCCCGACTATAGTGCAAAACGCTCAAGGTCATTATTTGATTCCTCTTGAAGATATAGATCATTTTAATGTTCAAGAAGACTATCTTAAGCAGGCTATAGTGAATTATCATGATACAGATTATATTAATCTAGATTTGCTTGAAGGCACTAAATACGATTTAAATTTTGAAAATTTAGACTTAAATATTACTTTCCCGACGGAAAAAATGCAACCCCAATCATTTGATGCTTCAGGCAGTCCTATGAAGAACGTTGATACTAAACTTATTAGCGGAGCATATTTAAACTATGATATAACTCTTAGCCAAAATGATGATAATAATTATTTAGCTGGAGTAGAAGGGTTAAATTATTTTACTGAAAACGGGGTATATAGTTATAGCTTCTTATTTCAAACCGAGGCCGTTAAATCAAATTTTTCTAGAATCAAAAATACCACAAAAAATCAAAATAAATTTACACGTTTAGAAACAAATTGGACTTATGAAGATGTGAATAAAATGACTAATTGGCGAGTAGGGGATAGCGTAACTAAACCGGCTTCTTGGTCTAACTCAAGTAGATTTGCCGGTATTCAGTATGCTACTAATTTTGCAGTTAGACCGAATTTAGTCACCTATCCGTTACTTGATTTTAGAGGAAAATCTGAACTTCCAAGCAGTATAGAAATATTTTCAAATAGCATGTCTATATATAATGCTAAAGCCCGCACAGGAGATTTTGACGTGAGTAATATTCCTGTCATTACCGGTCGAGGGGATTTAATAGTAAGGACGCAAGATATAACGGGTAAAATTGAAACCATTACTATTCCTTATTATGCTTCCCCAAGTTTATTGCGTCCAGGACTTTCAAACTTTTCTTATGAGGCAGGCTTTCAAAGACAAAATTTTACTATAGATAGCAATGATTACAAATATTTAGTACTAAATACCGATTATATGCTTGGTATGACTGATTATCTAACCAGCGGCGGACATTTTGAATTTTTAAAAAGTGATGGAGCAGTGGGAGTAACTAATAATTTAAAAATTGGAAATTTCGGGGTTATCGGGATTTCGCTTGCAAGTAACATAAAAAACTTTGGTCGTTCACAACGAATAAATTGTGGTTATACTTATGAGTCGGAATATTTTGATATTAATAGTAATTTAGATTGGAATAATAAAAATTATAGAGATGTATATATTTATCCTAATAAAACTTCCTCAAATTTAAATTATCAGGTTTCAGCTAGTTATGGTGATGCTGACTTGGGTAATTTAAGCATAAATTTTTTTATCTTTAGCCGTAAATAGATTTATGCAAAATGGTAAACGTTCAAATATATTATCAACAACTTATCAAAAAATATTACTAAAAAAGGTTTTTTAAGTTTTACTATAGGTACAGATTTAAAAAATCGAAATAGAGGTAATTTTGCTTATATGTCCTTTAATCTAAATTTAGACGGTAATAAAAACGTTTCATTTATTGATTCATACCAAAATAAATATCATACTGAACAAATCGGTATTTCAGTGCCAATTACTTCAAATATGGGCTGGGGGTATAATGCCAATCTAATCAAAGCTAAAGCTACAAATTATAATGTACAAGTTAATCGTAACGGTAAAAATAACGATATTGGGCTTTACCTACAAAAGAACGATGGAGGAAATGTTAACCAAGTCAATATTAAAGGCGGTATTGTAGCTATCGATAAAAATTATTACACAACAAGACCGATTACCGGAAGTCTTGCTCTAATTAAAGTAAATAGTTTAAAAAACGCCGGAGTTTATAATAACAATCTATTAGCAGGTTATACAAATGATCAGGGTAAAGTACTTATACCGAACGTAACTCCTTATGTTCCTTCTGAAATAAGGTTAGATGATGAAAATTTACCTCTTAATACTGAGTTTGAGGATATTGCTTTAAAAGTTGCTCCAAAAACAAAATCGGCAGTATTATTAGACTTCAACGTTAGAATGATTAAAAGCGTTGAAATGACAATATTTGACAGTAATAAACATTTTATTCCGTTTGATAGTACTGTTACTATAGAAGGTTTAGAAGAGGAGTTATTTATAGGTTATGAAGGTAAGATTTATATTAATGATATTAAAGACCTTGAAGTATTAAACGGTTCTATTTGTGACGAGAATGAAGAGAATAATAAATGCTGTCATTTTAGCATACCGGTTAATAAAGATTTAAATGATCCTGTAATTGATTTAGGCGAAGTGATATGCAAATAAAGAATATAGTTATAGTTGTATTAATTAATATTATAGCAAGTAATGCTATAGCACTAGCATCATGTAGTGTATCAGTACCCACTGTAAATTTTGGCAATTTTAACATGGGAAGTAGTAGAACAGCAATGGTTACTGCTTCAGTGACTTGTAGCGGTATAGGATTACTTGTTAATTATACTGTAAGGTTTAGTACCGGTACTGCCGGTGCTTATAATCCAAGACAGATGGCTAGTGGCGCAAATAGACTAAATTATAATTTATATAAAAATGCTGCTTTTACTAAGATACTTGGTAATGGTACTAGTAGCACAGTTACAATTACTGATAGTTATTTAATATCTCTTAG
>NZ_CBCDJS010000045.1:0-10895 GCF_965035265.1 Rickettsia sp. | reverse complement strand
ATTACTTTCTTCCTTAAATCTTCACTATATGGACTTGTTGACATTTTTCCTTGTATATTATCTTATTATTGCACCTAATACTATATGATTTACTATAGTATTTTTAAAGGATGAATTCTATAGCTAATAAATGCAAGACCGATAATACCGAGTAAATCTACTATAGATACCCAAAAATTCTGATTTATAATTTGATTTGGAGTAAATCCGCATTCTCTTTTTAATATATCACCGCAATATATATACACAAAATAAAAACACGGCGGTCTAGCACACTGGATAAAGAAATACCAAATAGAAGTGGCACTAGGAACTTTTTGATCCAGAATGTCTTTGTCAATTTCTTCAAGTGTAATATTATTTTCTTCAAGCCTTAGTTTTAATTTATTTTTTTATTTGAAAAGGCATCTGCTTCTTTTAAACTAGTCCTTGCAAAGTACCTACAAAAGCGATAGTTGCACCAATGAAAAAGGCTATACGCCAACTGGATCCATGTTGATAAATATTTTGATTAGTAAAAATTGATGCAATACCTAGTGCTACCGTGGTGCCTACAGCAGAAAATACTGTTATAACTGCTACTAATGGATACTGGATAGGAGGGGCTGAATTTTCAGTTAAATATAACTCTGCACCTCGTGCTTCTGCAGTTGCCGACATACCTTGAATTATACGACATATAGTAAGAATCCAAGAGGCTGTTATACCTATCTGTGCATATGTTGGCATACTGCCTATAATCACACAAGTAATAGCCATTAATAAGGTAGTTAAAACAACTACAATCTTACGTCCAAAATGATCACCTATATACCCAAATATTAATGCTCCTATAGGTCTTAGCAAATAGGTAGAACAGAAAGAAAAGGCATTAAGCAACGAAAAAGTGAAAGGATCATATTTCGGAAAAAATAAATTATTTAAAAGTACCGCCATATGCACATAAAGCATAAGATCAAAATACTCTAGAAATGTGCCTATAGAAAGTAAACCAACAGCTTGTTTTTGTTCTTTATTTAAATTTCTTTGTTCTTTTTCGTAGCCTAACATAACCTATTATAGATAATTAGATTGTGAAATAAACTATATCTTTTTGAATAAAAGTCAATAAAGTATTAAGAATTTTTAAAGTATCTATTTTTCTCTAAACGCTTTAAATGCTGTATCAGTTACAGGGTCAAGTAAATATCTAAGTAGTGTTCTTGTGCCGGTTACGATTTGTACTTCGGCTTGCATACCCGGATGTAATTCAAGGTTTTTAACTTTAGCAACTTTGTTAAATTCATCCATATCGATTTCGACTCTTGCAATATAATAATTATCTTGTTGTTGTCCCGGATGTTGTCTCTCGTCTTGTACTATATCAGGTGATACGCTGACTACTTTACCGGTAAACATTGGAGTAGTTCTTGATTTAAATGCACTAAAGCGTATTTTAGCAACTAACCCTTCATGTACTGAATCGATATTTTTTTGTGATACCCTTGCTTCTATTATTAACGTATCGTTAGTCGGCGAAATTTCCATAATAGGTTGACCGTGACCTATAACACCGCCGATTGTATGATATTTCAAGTTATTAACTATACCATCAACGGGTGATCTGATAATTACACGGTTAAGAGAATCTGTAAGAGAAGTATATTTTTCTTTAAGAGATGCTGTTTGTACTTGAGCTTCACGAAGTTCGGTCAAAGTGTCCTTAGTATATTTATTTTGTTGATTTATAATACTAATTTGAGCTTCGGTAATAGTGTGGCGTGTTCCTGCTATTTCGGATTCATTTGTAGCAACATCGCTTTTTGCAGCAGCAACTTTAGCTTCTTGCTCTAGTAAGGCTGCTTTCTGTACAAACCCTTTTTCTTTTAAGGTTCTTAAAGCTTTTAAACGATCTTGGTAAACTTCGGCTGTTTTGCTTGCTGCAACCTTTCTTGCTTCTAGACCTTCAATTTTTTTCTCAAGCTGAGAAATACGCTGATTTAAACCGTCTTTTTCTGAATTAAATAATTCTTTTCTAGATCTAAATAAATTTTCTTGTGTATGAATTATTTTAGCTACTTCCGGTAAGTTTATATCTTGCATTAGAAAATCGGAGAATTCGATTTGTTCTAAATTATCACGTTCGGCAATTAAGCGATTTTCAGCTGCTAAAAAATTACGGTACTGACCAAGAATATTTTCATGTTCGCTTTTTATTCTAGTTTCTTCAAGCTCTATTAACTTATCGCCTTCTTTGACCTTATCGCCTTGCTTAACATAAATAGCATTAATTATTCCGCCTTCATGATGTTGGATTGTTTTTTTGTTTGTGCTTGGCATTACTATTCCGACTGCCACGGCACCGCTATCAAGTGGTGCAAGGGCCGACCACACGCCACCGATCAATACTAAAAAGATAATAACATAAATACCGAAAAGTATAGGCGATCTTGCGGCTTGTGCTACGTTATTGCGATCTTTATCAGTTTTTTTGGTAGTAAAATTAACAAACCTATCAAGTTTTACTAATAAGAATTCTATAGCGTGAGAAGTTTTTTTTAATGTGGTATTTATTAAAGCCTTACGTTTAGAACTTTGACCTTTAAGGCTTAACGCATCTTCTCTTAAGGACAATAATTGTTTTAATTGTTCCGGAGTAATTTGAGGTTTATTGTGTTTTAAGTCCTGCATAATATTTATTAGTTATTAATATGAATTGTGCCGCTTTTTAAAGTTTTAAAGTGTTTTTGAATCTCTTCTTCTGTTCCGTAAACTGCAACGGCTCCATCTTGTAATATTAGAATTTTATCAACAACGGATAATACAGAAGGTCTATGTGAAATTACAAGAACGGCTATTCCTTTAACCTTTGCTTGTTTTAAGGCATTTGCAAGAGCAACTTCACCTGCCTCATCTAAATTAGCGTTAGGCTCATCTAAAATGATGAGTTTTGGATTACCGTAAAAAGCTCTAGCAAGTCCTATACGTTGTCTTTGCCCACCTGATAGATTAGAGCCTGCAGTACCAATATCAGAATCATAACCGTCCGGAAATCTTAATATCATCTCATGAGCACCGGCCATTTTAGCTGCTTCAATAACTTTTTGTGGATCGGCATCTTCTTCCATTCTAGCTATATTTTGCTTAATGCTACCGCTAAAAAGTTCTATTCCTTGGGGAAGATAGCCGACATGTCTACCAAAATCGTCTCTATTCCAACGATAAATTTCTGCTTCATCTAAACGTACTGAACCTGATGATTCTTTCCATACGCCGACTAGAATTTTAGCTAAAGTTGATTTCCCCGTAGCTGAAGGACCGATAATTGCTAAAGTCTCACCGGGCTGTACTGCAAAGCTAACGCCTTTTAAGATATATTTTGGTACAGGCGGTTGAGGTAAATGTTTTGGTATAGGATGAGCGTAATAAATATTTTCAACGGTAAGATGTCCTTCAACGTTTGGAATCGGCATTGCTTCATCTCTAGAAGAATAAGTGCTAAATAAATTATTAATGTTTTTGTATGATTTAATAGCACCGCTCATACTTTTCCATAGCTCAATAGCATTATCGAAAGGAGCAAGAGCTCTACCGACTATTATAGAACTCATAATCATATTACCGGGAGTCATAGCAGCCCCATGAGTATCTACAACAAGATAAGCTCCAACGCCTGTAACAGCCATTTGCATTATATTACGGATAAACCTTGAAAAGTTAGAAATAACACCGTTACGATAGCTAGCAACCGATTGTTTATCAAGTGCTAGCAAATTAAATTTGTGCCAGTTATGAGTAACGTTTTTCATCATTCCCATTGCTTCAATTGCTTCCGCATTTCTGTTAGCAATATCAGCCTGGGTCATACCTTTTATCGAAAATTCGGTAGCTTCACCGAGCGTCTTATTAGTAGCAGCCGCATTAAAGAAAGCCGTTGAAACTATAACTACTGCTCCAAAAACTGTAATAAAACCGAGATATGGATGAATTGAAAAAATAACTGCAATATAAATAAGACTCCAAGGGGCATCAAATAAAGTATTAATCCCGGTACTTGTTAGAAATGTTTTAACGGCTTGAAAATCACGTAATAATTGGCTAGAACCCATATTTGCTCGTGTTGCAGCTGCAGAAATCGAATAAGCAAAAATTATGGGTGCTACTGTTCTATCAAGCCATTCTCCAACTTTTATAAGCGTAAAAGAACGAGCAATTTGCAGTAATCCATAAACGAAATAAATATATGCGATTATTATTGATAAAAATAATAATGTTTGTAGATTACCGCTCCCAAGAACTCTATCAAGAACTTGTAGAGAGTAAAGAGGAGTAATTAACATTAGTAAATTAATTACAAAAGCAAACCAAAAAACTATCCAAAAGGCTGTCCTACATTCGCCTAGTGCTATTACTAATGGGTTTTTTTTGTTTAAATTATTATTTTTATTATCCATATTAGTTATATTATTATAAATAAGTATTAATTAGTTCTTCGGCAATTTGGACACTGTTTAAAGCTGCTCCTTTACGTAAGTTATCACATGTGATCCATAGATTTATCGTATTAGCCCTACTTGCATCATTTCTAATTCTAGAGACATATACGGCATCTTCACCTACTACTTCAACCGGTGAGGCATAAGTAAAATCTTTGTTGCGGGAAATCGTAACGATTCCATCAGCATCTTGTAATATTTCTTCAGCTATAGTAGCATCCATTTTGTCGTTAAATTCTATATTAACCGATATAGAATGACCGATAAATACCGGTACCCTGACAGAAGTAACGCTAGCTTTAATATGATCGCCTATAATTTTGTTTAATTCAAAAGCAATTTTTGCTTCTTCACTTGTATAGCCGTCTTTATTTAAATCACCTATATGAGGAAACAGATTAAATGCAATTTGTTTTGGAAATATGTTAGGATCATTTTTTCCAAAAGTATATTTGGATTTTGTTTGATCGTAAAGTTCATCCATTCCTGCTTTACCTGCTCCCGATACCGATTGATAAGTAGATATCACTACTCCTTTAATCTTTATTTCATTATCCAGCGGTTTTAATACTACTGCAAGTGGAATCACTATACAATTAGGATTAGCTATGATGTTTTTAGCGGTAAAGTCTTTAAGTGTTGATAAATTAGCCTCAGGTACAATTAAAGGCACTTGATCATGGGTTCTAAAAAGTGAGGATTTGTCGATAACTACACAATTACTAGCAGTAGCTTTTGGTATAAATTCTTTTGAGACTTTTGAGCCGGCACAAAAAAAAGCAATATCGATATCATCAAAATTTAAATTAGCTAAACTACTAATTTGTAGTATTTTTTCTCCAAAACTTATTTCTCGCCCTATAGAGTTATCTGAAGCTATAGCATGGACTTTATTAACAGGGAAATTACGCTCAGCAAGAATATTTAGAGTTTCACGCCCTACATTTCCTGTAGCTCCGATTACTGCAATATTGTATTTTTTAGTCATTTTTATTTATTAATCCGATGAGTTTTTCGCCGCCGATAATATGGAAATGGAAATGAAAAATAGTTTGTCCTGATTTTTCGCCTTTGTTAGTTATTAAACGATAACCGTCTTTATCTAAACCTGCTTCATTTGCTATATCAGAAATTTTAGCAAAAAAAATGTTTTATTTCGTCTATGGAAGCCTTAGAAATAAAATCGGCATAATCTATATATTCGTTTTTAGGTATAACGATAATATGCACAGGTGCTACGGGTGCTATATCTTTGAATGCTAAAATTTGTTCGTCTTCATAAATTATTTCTGCCGGAAGATTTTTATCTATAATTTTTGCAAAAACATTTTCTTTGTTATACATATATATTATTTTTTAGAAATTTCAATTCGGCTTCGATTTTTGAATTTGCGACTATAATATCCTCTAGTCGGTAATTATTCCTTTTTAAATAATTCTCTCTAATATCTGAAGCAAAAAAGCCGAAGCTTAATATTAAGATTATCTTAAATATAAACGTTAGCTCTTCAATATTAATTGCCGTAACTATTATATTCGCTATTACGGCAATAGCAACAACTAACCACATTTTATGGTATAATGCCCAAAATATACTTAAAAGAGCAGCTATCCATGAAAAGCCTTCTTCAATAACAATAAAATTATTATTTTTTTGTGTGGAGTTAATGTATATTGCGTATATATTCATTATTTAAGTTTAAGTCTTGAAAATTCAAGGGACAATAATTAATTAAATTGGATTAGTCAAGTATACCTTTGATACTTCAAGATTTGGTACGTCAAATTTCGGGATTCGCCTGTGCTCACGTATTATTATACGCTGCGCAGGCTCACCGCTTATTTGACTTCCAACTTTTGAAGTATCTGCGGTATATGCTCGTTTACTTAACAGGAGTAATTCTAACTATATATAGTACTTAATTAACAACTTAATATCAATAAATTTATATATTATGTCAGATAATTTAGCCTTACATGGCACAACAATACTTTGTTTAAAAAAGAACGAAGAAATAATTATAGCGGCAGACGGACAAGTCTCGCACGGCAATACGATATTAAAGTCCGGTGCTAGGAAACTACGGACTATAGCAAACAATAAAATTATTGCCGGTTTTGCAGGTTCTACGGCTGATGGGCTTGCTTTATTTGAAAAACTTGAAGCAAAAATAGAAAAATATTCACATAATCTACTTAGAAGTGCAGTTGAGCTTGCTAAAGATTGGCGTAGCGATAAATATTTGAGACGTTTGGAAGCAATGATGATAGTAGCTGATCGTAGTCATATATTAATTTTGACTGGTAACGGTGACGTTGTAGAGCCTGAAAATGATGTTGCGGCAATAGGGTCAGGCGGCTTATTCGCACTATCTGCCGCTCGCGCTCTGATGTCTTACGAGAATAATCTAACGGCTGAGGAAATTGCTTTAAAATCTATGAAGATAGCTGCTGATCTTTGTGTATTTTCTAATCATAATATTATAATGGAAAAAGTCGTATGAAAGCTACTAAAACTACTTATAAAAAAGACCCTATGGGGCTTACCCCTTCCCAAATAGTTAATGAACTTAATAGATTTATCGTAGGTCAAGAAAAGGCCAAAAAAGCTGTTGCTATTGCACTTAGAAATCGTTGCCGTCGTAAAAGAGTAGAAGGTAATTTACGTAATGAAATAGTACCGAAAAATATCTTGATGATAGGTTCAACCGGTGTCGGTAAAACGGAAATAGCAAGACGCCTTGCAAAGCTGACTAATTCCCCTTTTTATAAGATAGAGGCAACTAAATTTACTGAAGTTGGGTATGTAGGGCGTGATGTAGAGTCAATTATTCGTGATCTAGTTGAAATAGCTGTTAATACTGAAAAAACTTTAGCAAAAACAGAAGTAGATATTAATGCACGCGAAAAAGCCATAGAAAGGGTATTAGATAGTTTAGTAGGTAAAACTTCTAGTAGTGAGACTAGAGAAAAGTTCAAAGAAAAAGTTTTAAACGGCGAACTTGATGATACAGAAATCGAAATTAGCGTGGTCGATACCACACCTGTCGGCGGTGGAAGTTTTGAAATACCGGGTATGCCTGGAGCATCGATGGGTGTACTTAATCTTGGCGATATGATTGGACGAGCCCTTGGCAGCAGTAAGACAAAAACAAAAAAAATGCTAGTTAAAGATGCTATGGCTATTATTATACCTGAGGAATCAGAAAAATTAATAGACCAGGAAAAAATTATTCAGCAAGCTATAAGTTTAGCTGAAAATGACGGTATAGTTTTTATTGACGAAATTGATAAAATAGCTTCAACCGGTAGTTCTGGAGCAAAAAATGCCGAAATAAGTAGAGAGGGTGTACAAAGAGATTTGTTACCTTTAATAGAAGGAACAACGGTTAATACCAAGTATGGACCGGTTAAAACCGATCATATATTGTTTATTGCTTCCGGTGCTTTTCATATTGCTAAACCTTCTGATTTATTACCGGAGTTACAAGGAAGATTACCGATTAGAGTAGAATTAAATTCGCTCACCAAAGATGATATGATTAAAATATTGCTTGAACCTGAAACTAGTTTAATAAAACAATATTCGGCATTAATAGGTACGGAAGACGTACATCTTGAATTTACTGATTCTGCTATTGAGAAGATAGCTGATTATGCTATTACCGTTAATTTAGAAGTCGAAGATATAGGTGCAAGAAGACTGCATACTATACTTGAGAATTTGCTTGAGGATATAAGCTTTGAAGCTAGCGAAATGAAAGGCAAAAAAATAACTATCGATGATAAATTCGTAGAAAATCAATTATCAAAAATAATAACTAATCTTGACTTAGCTAAGTTTGTTCTATAATATGCTTTTTCAATTAATGATTGAGATAAAATTGTTGTGTGAATCGAGAGACGCATTCGGTGTCATACCGTGGCTTGACCACGGTATCCATAATAATAACTTTAAATATTAATAATTTTAGTATTTAAGCTGGACCCCGTGGTCAAGCGAACTAGGTGACGCTGAGGATTTTTTGAGAGTCATATAACAATACTTACCTCGTAGAAATAGCATTTTAAGAAAAATTTGATGATAATTCATATAGCAAGTCTAACGTTTAATGGAATTGATATTATCGATGTTGATGTGCAGGTACAAATATCACCGGGTATTCCTGCTTTTACTATAGTAGGGCTTGCCGATAAAACTATAGCCGAGTCGAAAGAACGAGTTAAAGCGGCGTTATCCTCTATAGGGCTTGCACTACCTACTAAAAAGATTTTAATAAATTTAGCTCCGGCAGATTTAGTAAAAGAGGGAAGTCATTTCGATCTTGCGATTGCCTGTTCGATACTTACCGCAATGAATATTTTACCAGAGCTTGAAATATCAGAATATTTGATAATAGGAGAATTATCGCTAGACGGCTCAATCTTACCGGTAAGCGGAGTGCTGCCGGCAGCGATCGGGGCTTTTGCTAGAGGTAAAGGTCTTATTTGTTCAAGCAAAAACGGCTCGGAAGCCGCTTGGTCCGGTAACGATAATATACTTGTTGCAGGTAATTTAATTGAACTAGTAAATCATTTTAAAGGTTCACAAGTTTTAACTCCTCCGGAAGCGAAGCTACAAGATGAGCCGATAAATTATCCTGATTTTAAAGATATAAAAGGTCAAAAAATTGCTAAAAGAGCTTTAGAAATTGCAGCATCAGGGGGGCATAACCTTTTAATGTTCGGTCCTCCCGGAACCGGTAAATCAAGGCTTGCTGCTTGTCTTCCCGGTATATTGCCTAACATGTCTACAAAAGAAATTTTAGAATGCAGCACAATTACAAGTATTGCCGGCAAATTTTCAGATGGTAAGCTTACCAAAGTAAGACCGTTCAGAACTCCGCATCATTCATGCTCGCTTGCCGCTATGGTTGGTGGGGGTGTTGGGAAAAAAGTAAAGCCGGGCGAAATTACGCTAGCTCATAACGGGGTATTATTTTTAGACGAATTACCTGAATTCCCGCATAATGTTATTGATTCCTTAAGACAACCTATTGAAAATGGTGAAATATTAATTTCAAGATCAAGCGCCCATATAAAATATCCGGCAAATTTTCAGTTAATAGCAGCTATGAATCCTTGTAAATGTGGTTATTTGGGTGATCCTTATAAAGAATGTATGAAAGCTCCAAAATGTTCTAGCGATTATCAAATGAAAGTATCGGGACCTATTATGGATAGATTTGATTTGCATATAGAGGTATCAAATATTAATATTTATAATTATGACTTGATTGTAGATAACTTTGAGGAAGAATCTGAATATATAGCTGCAAGAGTCGAGAAAGTACGCTTGATCCAAGAAAAGAGATATGAGGGTTATAATATTAAAACAAATAACAGATTAGACGGGCAGTTATTAATAGATTATGCTATGCCTGCTGATGAAGGCAGAGATTTACTGAATGAAGCAGCAAATAAATTTCGTTTATCAATGCGGGCTTATAACCGAATACTCAGGGTAGCACGTACGATTGCCGATCTTGAGGATGCAGATAAGGTCTTGAAAATGCATATTGCGGAAGCTTTGAGTTACCGTAAAATGGAGTTTAGTAATACGTAATTAGATAAAGAGGTTGATTCATGGTTGCCTATGTCATTCTCGCTTTCGCGGGAAGGCATTGTTGCGTGAATCAATTTCACTGCTGTCATCCCGTGATTTATTCACGGGATTCAGTAAAAATACTAATAATATTAGTATTTTTTATTATTTTCTGGATACCGTGGTCAAGCCACGGTATGACACCGAATGCGTTTTTCGATTCACGCAACAATGCTTTCTCGGGAATGACAGATAAATGGAAATATTATAAATATGACAAAAATTTACTTTATAGCCGGTGAGATGTCAGGAGACTTTATCGGTGGACGCATAATTCAGCACTTAAAAGATAATAAAGAAATAAAATGTATTGGTGTTGGAGGTAAATATATGGAAGAAGCCGGTAGTTTTAAAAGTTTATTTCCTATTACTTTCATAAATTTAATGGGTTTTGTAGAAATTTTACCTCATATTTTTAAGCTTAAAAAACTAATTGATAAAACTGTGGAGGATATAATAAATAGTAAAGCTGATTTATTAATTACCATAGATTCACCAGGGTTTACTTATCGTGTGGCAAAGCGGGTAAGAAAACTTTTACCAAAACTGAAAATGATTCATATCGTTGCACCGTCAGTTTGGGCATATAAAGAGGGTAGGGCAGTAAAATATGCTCAAATTTATGATTGTTTATTTGCTTTACTACCTTTTGAACCGCCGTATTTTACTAAGGTTGGGCTTGATTGCAGATATATAGGTCATCCAATCATGGAGCAGGAGTTTTATAGCGATAAAATAGCTTTACGTGAAGAGTTTAAAATAGACGAGAATGAGAG
>NZ_CBCDJS010000044.1:0-10987 GCF_965035265.1 Rickettsia sp. | reverse complement strand
TTCTAATACTATCTTGGTCTTTTCTTCGGCACTGAAATTCCGAAACTGTTTCTTAGTCATTCTTACCTCTTAAGTTATTTGGTCTATTCTAACTTATTACCAAGCAAACCTAACTATTTTTTTGTTCAGTTTTTTCAGGCCATTATATACTTCAGATAATAATTCATTACTCTTAGATTTTGTAGGGTTCATTATAGGAGGGGCTGCATTAATAACTTTAATAGGTTATATTTATAAGCGATATAATGAAAATTCTAAGCACTCTCAAGATAATTCTAATAGTTGGGATACTACTTTTTTACTAGAGAAAGAGAATAAGGACACTAGCTTATTAGGAGGACATCAAGAGACATCAAAGGTTCTGAGTGATGGTGCAGAATAACATGAAAATAAAGAATGGTGGGTGATAGTGGACTCGAACCACCGACCTTTACGATGTCAACGTAATGCTCTAACCAACTGAGCTAATCACCCGTAATAACTTTTGAATTTTATATTTATTGCATAATGTACTAGATTTCAAGCTTTATTTACACTATTTATAATATTTTATTATTTAATCTATAATTTTATGGTGAATTTAAAAACTAAAGCCTTTGATGTTTCTCAAAATTTTACTATTTCTCTTGATGGTCCTGCTGCTTCAGGTAAAGGGACTATCGGTTTAATACTGGCTGAGAAATTTTCTCTTAAATATTTTCAGTCAAGTATTGTTTATAGGCAGCTTGCTTTTGACTGTATTAGTCAAAAAATAAATGTCACAAATATAGATGCAGTCATTGCTTTATCTAAAGAATTAAAACTCGATAATAATCTTGACTTAGAGAACGAGAATATAGGAGATATAGCATCGCAAATTGCTATAATAGGTGAGGTTAGAAATAATCTAAATAAATATCTGATTAATCTAGTAAAAACAACGCCAAGAATTATTATGGAGGGTAGGGATATAGGTACTGTTGTTGCACCTGATGCCGATTTAAAGATTTTTATAACTGCAAATCCTTATGTTAGGGCTGAAAGACGATATAAGCAGTTGCAAGCAAAAGGAAAAGCATGTATACTCGATGAGATTTTACAGCAAATAATTTTGCGAGATAAAAGAGATAAAGAGCGAAAAGTTGCACCGTTATTACCGGCTTCAGATGCTTTAATTATCGATACTTCAGAGCTTTCGGCTATGGAAGTCGTAGAAGAAGTAATAAATTACATTAAAGAATAAAATAACTTGAAATAAGTGCTAGGTTATTTTATTCAATTTTATGGCGTTGTTGCATGGCTAGTATGTCATTCCCGCGTAGGCGGGAATCCAGTAATAAAAAAGTACAAATATTTTGAATTTTTAGAACTAAAAGCTCGATTTATCTCGCTTTACACTGGATTCCCGCCTACGCGGGAATGACAAGAACGCTTTTTTTTGACCATGCAATGGCATCCAATTTTATTAACCCTTTAAAAAACCTTATTAGCCTAAGCACTTTAGCTAATATTACGAGAAAAATATGTCAATAAAACTAAAACAACGATTTGTTCCACAACTTGCAGCAATTAATCACGAATTTGAAGAAGATTTTTCTAAAATGCTTGAAACCGTTGATACAAGCCATATAAAAGAAAAAACGGTAGTTAAAGGTCAAGTAATCGAAATAAAAAACGATATGATTATTGTTGACGTTGGATTAAAAAACGAAGGTAGAATACCTAAGTCTGAATTTTTATCTTTACCTGAAGTTGGGGACGTAGTTGAAGTTTTCATCGAGAAAATTGAGGGACGTAACGGTAGAACGATATTAAGCCGTGAAAAAGCAATTAAAGAAGAATTATGGGGACAACTGGAGATCATGTGTTCCAAGGGCGAATTTGTCGACGGTACGATTTTCGGTCGTGTGAAAGGAGGCTTTACCGTAGATTTATCGGGCGTAGTAGCATTCTTACCTGGAAGTCAAGTTGATGTCAGACCTATTAAAGATCCTACTTCTATAATGAATATCAAGCAACCGTTTAAAATTTTAAGCATGGATAAAAAGCTTGGTAATATAGTAGTTTCTAGAAGAGCTATCTTAGAAGAATCACGTTCCGAAGCTAGAGACGAGATGCTATCCAAAATTAAAGAAGGAATGGTGTTAGAAGGAACAGTAAAAAATATTACTGATTACGGTGCGTTTATCGATCTTGGAAGCGTTGATGGTTTATTACATTTAACCGATATTTCTTGGGGTAGAGTTAACCATCCTTCAGAAGTGCTAGAATTTAACCAAAAGGTTAAAGTAATGGTTATTAAGTTTGATGAAAAAACCAAAAGAATATCACTTGGTATAAAACAACTTGATTCTAACCCATGGGAAAAAATTAAAGAAGAATTCCCCGTCGGTAAAAAAATGATCGGGAAAGTTACAAATTTTGCTGATTACGGCGTATTTATAGAATTAAAAGACGGACTTGAGGGGCTTGTTCATTCAAGTGAAATCAGTTGGTTAAAATCTAATCAGAATCCTAGAAAAACGCTAACTATCGGTCAAGAAATAGAATTCGTAGTTTTAGAGGTTGATACTGAAAAGCATCGTGTTTCTTTAAGTATTAAACAATGCCAAGAAAATCCTTTGATAAAGTTCGCCGAAAATAATCCTGTCGGCACTATAATTAAAGCACCAATTAGAAATATTACGGATTTTGGTATTTTTGTTGCACTCGGTAATAATATGGACGGTATGATTCATGAAGGTGATATTAGCTGGGAAGATAAGGGAA
Organism: Rickettsia sp.; assembly: GCF_965035265.1. Taxonomy (NCBI): domain Bacteria; kingdom Pseudomonadati; phylum Pseudomonadota; class Alphaproteobacteria; order Rickettsiales; family Rickettsiaceae; genus Rickettsia; species Rickettsia sp. The sequence goes on along the minus strand of NZ_CBCDJS010000044.1, from coordinate 8,239 downwards.
CAGAACTTCTAAAATCGTATAAAAAAGGTGACGAAATAGAATGCAAAGTTTTAGCCATTAATATTGAAAAAGAACAAGTCAGTTTAGGTATAAAACAATTATCCCCAAATCCATATCAAGAAATCAGTGACGAATATAAAAAAGGCGCAATAGTTAAAGCCCTTATAACAGAAGTTAAAGATGATGGACTCGAAGTACTATTAAACAATAAAGTAGCAGGTTTTATTAAAAGAACTGAACTATCGGATGAAAAAGACGAACAGAAACCTGAAATGTTTAAAGTAGACGAAGAAATAGAAGCTAAAGTTGCTTCTATTGAGAAATCAACCGGTAGAATTTTATTATCGGTAAAAGCTCATAAAATAGCAGAACGTCAAAAAGCTCTCAAAGAATACGGGTCTAGTGAGAATACTACCAATATGGGAGATATACTTGCGAATGCTTTAGAAGATAAGAAGTAGAAGTTTTATTACAGGCTTACTTGCATGGGTCGACCTTCTGATTGTCATCCCGCGACTTGATCGCGGGATCCAGTTAAAAATACTAATAATTTTAGTATTTTTTATTGTTTTTTAGATACCGTGGTCAAGCCACGGTATGACATCTTAATTAATCAAATTTCAGGAGAAAATATTAATGTCGTACGTACCGATAGTAATCGAACAAACATCACGCGGTGAGCGTGCTTATGATATATATTCAAGATTGTTAAAAGAGCGTATAATCTTTGTATGTAGTACTGTTGAAGACCACATGGCAAACTTAATCGTTGCACAATTATTGTTTCTTGAAGCAGAAAGTCCCGAAAAAGATATATATATGTATATCAATTCCCCTGGAGGAGTTGTAACCGCAGGTCTTGCAATTTATGATACAATGCAATATATAAAGCCTAAAGTGGCTACATTATGTATAGGTCAAGCTTGTTCTATGGGGGCATTTTTACTTTGCGGAGGTGAAAAAGGAATGCGTTATAGTTTACCTAATAGCCGTATTATGATCCATCAACCGTCAGGAGGTTACCAAGGACAGGCTACTGATATAGAAATTCATGCTCAAGAAACCATGAAAATCAAAAGGTTAATTAACGGGTTATATAGTAAGCATACCGGTCAAGATATAAAATATGTGGAAAAAAGTATGGAACGCGATAATTTCATGTCACCGGAAGAAGCAAAAAAATTTGGATTAGTAGATAATATAATTTCTTCTAGAGATGCTATGACACTGTTAACAAAATAAAGGATTGGTATTGCTAACTAAATATAGATTCGTCATTGCGAAGCCACGAAGTGACTGTGGCAATCCAGAAAAATAATAAAAAGTGCTAACCTTAACATTTTCTTACTGGATTGCTTCGTCAAAATTTTTAATTTTTCCGTAGCTCAGACGTTAATTTCTAATTAATCTATACTTAGTTAACAATGCTTAAAGAATTTTACAAAAAATCTTATAGATTTAATTTGATTATTATAGTATAAGAAAATTAATTTGTTATAGTCAATTCAGTAGGATTTGCATACAAGGAACGAGAAGTGAAGCCTATAACTAATAGGAGAGCGACGAGTAACGATGTAGGCGAGTCCAAATCAATTGACTATATCGGGGTCATAGCTCAGTTGGTAGAGTGCTTGAATGGCATTCAAGAGGTCGAGGGTTCGATTCCCTCTGGCTCCACCAATCAAAAATTTTCGATAAATTTATAAATACAGCTAAATTCACAGAGCTTTCTACAAGGTAAACTTAGCTAGTTATTAATATCTTTCCAAACACGCCAAACATCTTCACGCTTAATCCACTAAGTTAATTAAGGGGCTATAAAATGAATAAAGTAATTATACAATTATCAGAAATTAAATTAGTTGGTATTACAGCTCGTACCTCAAACACAGCAGAAATGAACGCTGATATTGCAAAAATAGGAGCAACAATGCACCGATTTTTTGCAGACAAATTACAAGACAAAATCCTAAATAGAAAAACTCCAGAAAAAGTTTTTGCAGTTTATACAAATTATGAGAGTGATGCTACCGGGGAATATACTTATTTTCTTGGAGTAGAAGTTACTTCTTTTGAGAATATAGATAAAGAGTTTTCAACTCTTACTATTCCAATGCAAACTTATGCAAAATTTACATCCACTCCTGATCGAATGCCTAAAGTCGTTATTGATATGTGGCAAAAAATATGGAAGATGGATACAGCAATGTTAGAAGGAGAAAGAGCTTACGTAGCTGACTTTGAAATATATGACGAAAGAAGTAGTGATTCAAATAATGCTGTAATTGATATTTATATTGGTATACTCGATGACCCCCCAAAATTGGCTGAGTCGTCTTTGTAAGTCCTCAGGTGCTGAACGTTTATTATACGCTCCGCTCCTCGGCTTACAGACCGATTACTCTTTTCCAAGTTGATTTTCGTATACTGACTCTTTATTTCACAAGAGTATATTAAAAATAATTAACCTAGTCTATATACTTTATCGGCAAGCTTTAAAAATAACTCATTTTCTATTCCATCCTCAAGATTCCAACAGATAGCAAGCATAAGCTGGACAAAATACCAGCTTCTAACCTCTTGTAATTTAAAATCAAAATAATTTGTTACAAATTCGGTATCTTTCTCTATATCCATAATAAATGCCCATACTTCATTTATAGGATATCCAATTACTCCTTTAGGGTCAATTACTAACCATTGCTTGCCATTTTGTAGTATATTCTCATGATGTAAATCACCATGAAGTAAAATTTGAGGTTCAGAATTTTGAAGAAGCTCATCTCTCAATTTTCTTGCCTTTTGTAAATAAGTTTTAGGCAAATCCCATTCTTTATCTAAAGCTTTTAGCTGATCCTTGATATTAGGGAATTGATGAATTTTTGGTATAGATGCTCTATGAAGCTTGCTCATAACAGAGCAAGCTATAGCAATTTTATTATCTAATGAATAGGATTTTAAAGAAATACCAGGTACTGCTCTCTCAAGTAATAAAGCATTATCTTTTTGTACTAAAATAGTTGCAGCACCAAAACCTGCAAAAGCTTTTAAAGCTTCCGCTTCACTTACTAAGTCTTTAGCAGCAAAACTTAGTTTCAGTATAATAGGTTTATTATTTTGATACCCTGATAGAACATAATTGAAAGACAAATTATCTATAGGTCTAAGGTTAGACAAATTCCATTCTTTAGCTAATTCTGCTACAATTTCAGGTAACTTTTCAAGCCAAATTTCTCCTTGCTCTTTATATATACTAATTATATTGTTTTTGAATCTATCCATACTATAGATTATATATATGAATATCCATTTTGAAAAAGCTAATTTAACTCATAAAGAAATTATTTTTAGCTGGCTTGAGGAACTGCATATAAAAGAGTTTTGGGATAATAGCAAAGAGCATAAAGAGGATATCTTAAACTTTATTACCGGTAAAAAACAGCATTATTTTTATGGAACAACTAATTACTGGGTTGGCTTTATAAATAGTGAACCGGTTTGTTTTCTCTTATCGGATATTCTTCAAAAGGAACAGGATTTATCAGAGATTCAAAGAAAATATTTATCTAAATCAGGTCATACGATAACTCTTGATTTCGGCATAGGTAATAAAAACTTCTTAGGCTGTGGAAGGGCAGTTAATTGAAAAAATTAAACCCAAAGCTAATAAATATCGCTTTAGAATGGTATAATGCTGCTATATGAACATAAGCTTTACCCCGCTTTCTACTTCTCATTTTTTATTTCTTTTAAAATGGTTAGGAATGTCGCATATGAAGCTTATTAATAAACTTGACAAGATATTAGTACGAATTGTACAATATAGTTATAATTAACAATATAGGTATATATGTCTAATATTACTACTTCAATTGCTAGGGAGCATTTTTCAGAAATAATAAATCGTAGTAGTTATGGAAAAGAAAGAATAGTTTTAAGCCGTAGAGGTAAAGACTTAGCCGCAGTAGTGCCTATAGAAGATTTGAAGCTAATAGAAATGATTGAAAATAAATTAGATTTACGAGAAGCTAAAGAAGCTATTAAAGAAGCAAAGCTAAAAGGTACTATTTCTTTAGAAGAATTTAAAAAAGAAATATTATAAATATGCAAGCTGAATATAGAATTGAGCTTGCCCCCAATGCTCAAAGGCAACTCAAAAAATTACCTAAACAATTACAGCTCACTATAATCCAAAAACTCGAAGATTTAAAAACCATACCTTTACCTGTAGGGATAAAAAAGCTATCCGGTATAGATAATTTATACCGTTTAAGAATAGGAAATTATCGAATAATTTATCAAGTAGAACATAAAATATTATTAATTTTAGTACTAAAAATAGGCGATCGCAAAGAAGTTTACGATAACTTAAAATCCTTAACCATTAATTCCCTTAATAAACTTTAATATGAACATAAGTTTTACTCCACTTTCTACTTCTCATTTTTTGCTTCTTTTAAAATGGTTAGAAACGCCGCATGTGAAGCTATGGTGGGATGAGGATATAAAATGGAGTTTAGAATTGATCGAACAAAAATACTCAAGTTATATCAGAGGGTATAAGCTAGAAAATAATGAGCTTAAAAATATACAAGCTTATATTATAGAAGCAGACCGTACTCCTATAGGATACATCCAAATTTATAATGCTTACGATTTTGAGCACTCAAGCCCATTAATCAATTTACCTTCAAAGTTAGCAGCAATTGATTTCTTTTTAGGTGAGCCTGAATATTTAAATAAAGGGGTAGGGCTACTTACTCTAAGAACTTTTTTAGAAAATTTTATAGATAAGCAATATACTCATGTTTTAGTTGATCCAGACAGAAAAAATATCGCTGCTATTAAAACTTATGAAAAAGCAGGATTTAAAATAATTCAAGAGACTAACGACGTGCTAATGCTTAAAGAATTAAAGCAATAATTCTAACTTTGACAATATATCTTATAATTTGTATATTTCTTAAAGCCTAATTTTTCAGCAAGCGAAGTTGCCATCGGTGAAGTTTGAATTATTGCCTTATCTATTCCCATTTCTTTTAATATTTTAAACCTAGCCTTATATAAATCACTTGCAATACCACGATTTCTATATTCCGGCATCGTTGAGCCGTTATAAAAACCTGCTATGCCGTTTGCAAAAATTATAGAGGCGGTTGCAACAATCTTATTTTCTTCATATGCTGCAAGCGGAATAAATGTTTTATTATCTCCAATAAATTTTGATAATTTATCAAAATAAAGATTATAAACATCATCACTAAATCCAAATGACTTCATTAATACTTGAATCCATTTTTTATACTCTTCTATTTCAGTAATAATTTTAATATTTTTATTATCTATAGTTTGCTCATGATAATCTTTAAGCTCATAAACCATTCCGGGTATATTACCAAAATCAGTATATTTACCGTTTTGGAAACGCTCAAACATTTCAGAAGATAGATTCTTTTCGTCAACCCACCAAGCAAACGGTAAATGCTTAAGTTTAAATACTCCTTCCATTTTATCCATTTGAGCTGTATTTACTTTATCAGGCAATACAATCATATTCCATAAAGGATGATTACACCCTGTATGTATTAAATAATAATTTACCTTATCTATTTGCAGTTCTTGCAATCCAAAATATCCAAATGCTCCTATCAAACTTTGATTTATTAACTCAGCATTATTACTCATAAATTTATCTAAGTGTATTAATTATATACTAAAAGTTATAATAAGAATTAGAAAATAGTAAAGAAATATATTTTGCAAAGCTAGAAATATTGTTATAGATTATCCATAAAGCAGAATTAGTAAGAAAATGCCAAAAAGCCAAAATTTAGACATAGAAAGAAAGCAAGACCATATTGAAATTAATCTTACAAAAAACGTTGAATCTACACTTAAAAGCGGTTTTGAATCTATTCAATTTATTCACAACGCATTACCGGAAATTAACTACGATAGCATAGATACCACTACTACTTTCCTTGGAAAATCTTTGCAAGCACCTATCCTAATTTCTAGTATGACCGGAGGTACGACTAGAGCTAGAGATATTAACTATCGACTTGCACAAGCCGCCCAAAAAGCCGGTATTGCTATGGGGCTTGGCTCTATGCGGATTCTGCTAACAAAGCCGGATACGATTAAAACATTTGCCGTAAGACATATAGCTCCCGATATCCCATTACTCGCCAATATCGGGGCAGTGCAGCTTAATTACGGAGTAACGCCAAAAGAATGTCAGTATTTAGTTGATATTACCAAAGCCGATGCCTTAATTTTACACCTGAATGTATTGCAGGAGCTGACTCAGCCGGAAGGTAATAGAAACTGGGAAAATCTTTTACCTAAGATAAGAGAGGTGGTTAATTACCTCTCTGTCCCGGTAATCGTTAAAGAAGTAGGATATGGTTTATCTAAAAAAGTTGCTGAGAGTCTTATAAGGACAGGGGTTAAGGTTCTTGATATTGCAGGGAGCGGTGGAACATCGTGGAGTAAAGTAGAAGCTTATCGTGCTACAAATTCATTACAAAATCGTATAGCTAGTAGCTTTATTAACTGGGGCATTCCGACTTTAGATTCTCTAAAAATGGTGAGAGAAGTTTCGGGAAGTATTCCAATTATTGCTAGTGGCGGGTTAAAATCAGGAATTGACGGTGCAAAAGCAATTCGTATGGGAGCTAATATTTTTGGACTTGCCGGTCAATTTTTAAAAGCGGCTGATGCATCAGAAAGCTTGCTTTCCGAAGAGATACAATTAATAATCGAGCAGCTTAAAATTACCATGCTATGCACCGGCTCACGTACTTTAAAGGATTTAACAGAAGCAGAGATAAGGGTAGGGTAGTTTATTCATAATATATCGGTATCAAATTCGAAAATAACTCTTTCAGCTTTATAATCACTCATTTGAACAAGTTTAACTTCTTCAAGATAATTACCTTTAGTAAATTCGTTAATGGCTTTTCGCCAAAATATTAATGCCGGTTTATTTTCAGGAATAACTGAAATCTCCCAAAGTCCTTGGTGCATTTGCCAAATTTGCTGTGCTACTTGATACCCTACACCTTTACCTTGAAATCTAGCTATAATAAAAAATTCCCCTATATTCCAATCGATTTTATCATGCGTTCCAACTTTATTAAGCAATACAAAACCTGCTATTTCCTCATTTACTTTAACTAAGTAAGCTTTTCTATCTGATTCGATAAAATATTTTTTAAAATCATTAGCTTCATATAAACCATCTTGTGGCAATGTCCAACCATATTCATCTGAGGTAAAGCCACAATAACGTGATATATCATATATATAAAACCGTGCCATGTTTTGGATTGGAGGATAATCGGTAAGTGCAGCGGGGATTAACGTAATATTATTTTCAATCATCTTTTTATAAAACCGTTACTTGTCACATACATCATTCCGTCAACGGTATGATCACCTAAATAATATTCAATAGGTGGATATCCAATACTCCAATCACTAGCATCAAGCGTAATAGGGACAAGAATTTTTTTGAAAGAAATTTTAGAAAAATCTTCGACTTCTACAGGTGAAAAAGGAGAATTGAACTCCTGAATACTATAGTTATCTCCTTGAACTACTCCGCAACTTTGACATGTGGACATAAAATATCGTGCATTTACTGTAGCAGAGTAATTTATAGCATAATTATTAGTATATTTTAATATTTCTGAATAAGCAGACGAAGAAATACCTTGTATATAGGAAATAATTGAAACATAATCCATACAAGCAAATACCAGTTCTTCTTCTATTTCACTTTCTTCATCATTTAATACTTCAAAATCTTCAGGCAATACAATAGCATTAATTTTAGTATTTTTACCGCACTTAAAACATTGACATTTTGTTTGTGCTAAGTAAAAATATGGGGCTTTTAAGTTAAATAATGATGTGAGAGGTAACCATCTTGCAAAAAAATCTATATTTACACCGCTAGGTACAAACCAACTCTTCTTTGCCGAGTCCCATTTAGCTCCCAAGCGTTTTGCTTGGTCTTTTTCATGATAAGGAACATTTAAATATGTTTTTTGATTATAAGTTAGAATTTTACTTTTTTTAAATAATCCTGTACAACATTTTATAAATATTTTACCTAAAAAAGTTAAAAACTTTATAAGCAAAAAGCAGAACTTAGCCAAGAGTTCTATTATAGTCATCATAATATATATTTTAATAATTTCAGTATTTTACGTTGTATACTATTCTTAAAATA
>NZ_CBCDJS010000043.1:0-11095 GCF_965035265.1 Rickettsia sp. | reverse complement strand
TTCTAATACTATCTTGGTCTTTTCTTCGGCACTGAAATTCCGAAACTGTTTCTTAGTCATTCTTACCTCTTAAGTTATTTGGTCTATTCTAACTTATTACCAAGCAAACCTAACTATTTTTTTGTTCAGTTTTTTCAGGCCATTATATTTATAGATATTATTAATAAGACCGAGGATGTTAATACTCTAGATACATATCATCAGCCACTTTTATATAACGCTGCTGAAAAAGGATTTATGAATGCAGTAACATTACTATGCTCCCGAGAGGCTAATGTTAATGCATATAATAATATAATGGAATGGGATAATGTGCTAAATGCAGCATGTAAAAGTGACAATATTGATTTAATAAAATTTTTACTAGATCGAGGTGCTAAGGTTGTAGAAACTCCTGATAATCCAATTCTTATGCACGGTAGTGGTATAATATCTTTATTATATGAAGGTCATGATAATATGGTAAATTTTTATTAGAGAAAGACTGGTCTCCCAACTCTTCAAGTCTAGACGGTTCTCTTGCAGATTTAGCTATACAAATACAAAAACTAGAAATACTCAAATTAGCCCTTGAAAAAGGAGCAAAAATAGACGGAGGCACTTTAAACTTCGCATTAGAACAAGGTGGTGATGACTCTATCCTAACATTACTATTTTCACATCAATATAAAAATAATTCAATTGATAAAGAATTTTGGTCTAATCCACAATTAACAGATTTTTCTAAAATTGTTACTTTTTTAAACAGTAATAACAGCGAGGAAAAGCTTAAACTTAAAAATGAATTATTAAACTCAGAAAAATCACCTCTGTTTCTAGAAATAATATTTTCTAATCCATCTTCTTCATTTAACTTAGATGAAATAATATTACCTTTAAGTATGCAAGCAGTAACAAATGAAGATAACTATGATATAGATTTATCCGGATTAGCAGATTTATTCTATCCTGAAGAAACTTTTTAATGTTCAATAAAAAACCTGTGATAATTAAGAATAAATAATTATTTATTCTTAGAGGCTATCTGTAAATAAACTTTAACCGATAATTTAATTCTTTTCGGCTAGCAATTATAAGATTTTTTTGAAATATAAATAACTACTCCTTCAAAAACCTTATCAATTTTCGCTAAAAAAGCCCTTTAATTACTAATTAAAATTTATTTATAGACGCCTCTAAGAAATTTAATAAATTCATCAATATTGATTTTTATATCGTCTTCTAAATGTTCTTCTGTTGTCTTATCTACATAAAAAGGATAATAATCGCATGACATATAATTTGCCATTCTTTTATAAAAACTTCTGGGGGGGGTTGTGCCGTGATCAATCTCTACTACTTTACATTTCGGAGTCGAAAAAATAAGGTTAGCAAATCCTGATCCGTGCGGTCCAACTATTATTTTTGCTTTATTAAAAAGCTGGGCCTGTTCATACGGAGAGGATAACTCTAGGTATATTACCTTAAAACCGATTTTCTCAATTTTTTCTATTAATTCTTCTTCATTAACTATTTTTCGTGTAGAAGCGTATTTACGAGAAATATATATTTTATCGTATGCTTTACTATTACCTTTAATAAAAATATTTCTTAAATCTTTTTTTAACCATAAAGGTAAAGGCGTATCTTTTACCGGAATAAACGGTACAGATGGAACAATTAGTCTAGTAGCTTGAATTATACAATCACTATTTACCACAAAAAGCTTATCTTCTGGTATATTTAAATAATTTAATACTATTTCTAATGACTTAATTTGCCATGGATATTTTAAATTATTAATATAGATACGATCATATTCAAAATTTGATTCTTTTAATATAATTAATCTAGGCAAAATTTGTAACAGCCAATGATACCAATTTTCAGAACCTGGAGATGAAATTACTGCTAATTTTCCATTAAAATATAAAGGACTTTCTGTATTAATATCTCGTTTTTTATTTAATAAACGATGTTGATCACCTAAACTTGTTTGAGTATTTTGTAGAATATAACCTTCTTGAGTTAAAATTCCACCTTCATTAATTACTGTTCCATTTGGTAGCACTAAAATAAATTGATCAGTATTTTTTTCTTTAAACAGCTTTTTAATTTCTATGTTAGATTTTAATGATTCTATGGAAATAAATTGATGTTTATTCTTTAATGCGTAAGCATTACTAAAATAAAAAGTGAAAATTATGAGTATAAAATATTTCATAAAGAGAAAGAAAGACAATTAAAAATAATTAAAAATTTGTATTGCAAGCTTGGCAGCGACTTACTCTCCCATGCCTTATGACATAGTACCATTAGCGCTATGAGGTTTCACGTTCGAGTTCGGGATGGGATCGTGTGTTTCACTCATGCTATAACCACCAAGCTAGCAATACAAACTTTTAAAAAGATAGATTTGTATTAGTCTGCTGTTAACATTGTTGCATGGCTTTTTCTAGATTTCTACTTTCACAGAAATAACATAGAAAGAGACATGTAACAACATCTTTATTGGTTGATAAAGCTAATTTAACCTGATAACTTTGTGAGTTGATACTTACATGTTTATAGAATTAACACTATATGCATGTGTAATCTCACAGCAAAGTAAATCAATCGAGCTATTAGTATCGGTTAGCTACACGCATTACTGCGCTTCCACACCCGACCTATCAACGTGGTGGTCTTCCACGGCTCTAATGGGGAAGTCTAGTTTTGAGGTGGGTTTCCTGCTTAGATGCATTCAGCGGTTATCCCTTCCGTACTTAGCTACCCAGCTGTGCCATTGGCATGACAACTGGTCCACCAGGGGTACGTCCACCTCGGTCCTCTCGTACTAAAGGCAGATTCTCTCAAACTTCCTACACCCACGGCAGATAGGGACCGAACTGTCTCACGACGTTCTAAACCCAGCTCACGTACCACTTTAATCGGCGAACAGCCGAACCCTTGGGACCTTCTCCAGCCCCAGGATGTGATGAGCCGACATCGAGGTGCCAAACGATTTCGTCGCTATGGACGCTTGGAAATCATCAGCCTGTTATCCCCGGAGTACCTTTTATTCGTTGAGCGATGGCCCTTCCACTCGGGACCACCGGATCACTATGACCGACTTTCGTCTCTGCTCGTCTTGTCAGACTCGCAGTCAGGCTAGCTTATGCCATTGCACTCTAAAAGTTGATTTCCGACCAACCTGAGCTAACCATCGCGCGCCTCCGTTACTCTTTGGGAGGCGACCGCCCCAGTCAAACTACCCACCATGCATTGTCTCGGATCCTGATTCAAGGATCTCGGTTAGATGTCAAGAATCAAAAGGGTGGTATCTCAAAGGTGACTCCACAAAGGCTGACGCCTTCGCTTCATAGTCTCCCACCTATTCTGCACATCTGATTCCTAACACCAGTGCAAAGCTATAGTAAAGGTTCACGGGGTCTTTCCGTCTGACCGCGGGAACTCCGCATCTTCACGGAGAATTCAATTTCGCTGAGTCGATACTGGAGACAGCGGGGAAATCGTTACGCCATTCGTGCGGGTCGGAACTTACCCGACAAGGAATTTCGCTACCTTAGGACCGTCATAGTTACGGCCGCCGTTCACTGGGACTTCAATTCAGAGCTTGCACCCCTCCTTTTAATCTTCCAGCACTGGGCAGGCGTCAGACCCTATACGTCGTCTATTGACTTTGCAGAGCCCTGTGTTTTTAATAAACAGTCGCTACCCCCTAGCTTGTGCCACCTGCAAATGGTTGCCCATATACAGGTCATCTTTCTTCCGAAGTTACAGATGCAATTTGCCTAGTTCCTTCAGCATCGTTCTCTCAAGCGCCTTGGTATACTCTACCTGTCCACCTGTGTCGGTTTCGGGTACGGTCTATAATGAAGGTGTTATTTCCTGGAAAATATTCGCTGCACAATCAATCCAATAAGATTGTACAACTTACTACTTTCGTCACATCCTTCAGGTTCAGGAATATTAACCTGATTCCCATCGATTACGCCTTTCAGCCTCACCTTAGGGGCCGACTAACCTTGCGCAGATTAACTTTACGCAAGAACCCTTGGACTTTCGGCGAGAATGTTTCTCACATTCTTTATCGCTACTTATGTCAGCATTCTCACTTCCGATACCTCCAGCAAACCTTGCGGTTCACCTTCACAGGCTTACGGAACGCTCCGCTACCACTCACGCTTAGCGTGAATCCGCATCTTCGGTACATGACTTGAGCCCCGTTACATTGTTGGCGCAAGAAAACTTATTTAGACTAGTGAGCTATTACGCTTTCTTTAAATGATGGCTGCTTCTAAGCCAACATCCTAGTTGTTTTGGTCTTCTCACATCCTTTAACACTTAGTCATGATTTAGGGACCTTAGATGGCGGTCTGGGCTTTTTCCCTCTCGACTATGGACCTTAGCACCCATAGTCTGTCTGCTATGCTGTACTCGTCGACATTCGGAGTTTGATTGAGTTTGGTAAGTCTGTGGGACCCCCTAGCTCATTCAGTGCTCTACCTTCGACGGTAATCGCTATAACGCTCTACCTAAATAGATTTCGCGGAGAACCAGCTATATCCGAGTTTGATTGGCCTTTCACCCCTAACCACAGCTCATCCCCTACTTTTTCAACAGTAGTGGGTTCGGTCCTTCAGCGGATTTTACTCCGCTTTCAACCTGGCCATGGCTAGATCACCCGGTTTCGGGTCTAATTCATCTAACTAAAACGTCCTATTCAGACTCGCTTTCGCTACGCCTACACCTAACGGCTTAAGCTTGCTAGATAAACTAAGTCGCTGACCCATTATACAACAGGTACGCCGTCACAAGACATATAAATACGCTTGCTCCGACTGCTTGTAAGCATTTGGTTTCAGATACTATTTCACTCCCCTTGTCGGGGTACTTTTCACCTTTCCCTCACGGTACTTGTTCACTATCGGTCACTAGAGAGTACTTAGGCTTAGAGGGTGGTCCCCCTATGTTCAAACAGGATTTCACGTGTCCCGCCTTACTCAAGGACTTTAAACTTTTTACCTATACGGGACTATCACCCTCTATGGTCAACCTTTCCATGTTGTTTTAGTTATTTTTTTGAAGCCACTGGCCTGGTCCGCGTTCGCTCGTCACTACTAACGGAGTCTCGGTTGATGTCCTTTCCTCCAGCTACTTAGATATTTCAGTTCGCTGGGTTTGCCTCATATAGCTATGTATTCACTATACAATACCTAATAAATTAGGTAGGTTGCCCCATTCGGAAATCTTCGGATCAAAGTTCATTCGCAACTCCCCGAAGCTTATCGTAGCGTATTACGTCCTTCATCGCCTTCTAGTGCCAAGGCATTCACCAAATGCTATTATTATATTTACTAACGCTTTTAACTTGAGATTACACGATGCATACAGAATTAATTTCACAATTATTTTCAGTATCTACTCACGATATAAATTTTTATTATCGCGGTGTATTTAGTTTTTAGCTTTATCAACTTTTTAAACAGCTACAAAGTTTTACGTTTCAAACTTTGTGTGATGATTTTATATCTATATTTTTAAAGCTTGTCAAACACTAATTTCAAATAATTTTAATTTTATTTTTTATGAAGGGGTCTAAAGTTATTTTAACCTCTTTTTAGAGTGGGCTTTGCCGGCTTTTTGTTAAGGTTTGCAGTACCTAATTTTGTATCTACCTTGCCACCTAAATCTTCAAAAAAGAACCTGCCTTTTTGTAAAACATGATTTACTTCTTTCATTTCTCCCTCTCTGTTTATCAAACCGTTTTGAGTTTTAACAAACAATAATTTACCGTCTTTTCTAAAGACTAGATTTTCATCAATTTCAAAATCTTTAGTTATACTTAAATTACCGTTCTTATCAAATTTACCTAAAACATTTTTCTGTAAATCAGCAAATTCAGCATGAGCGTATAATTTTGAAATTTCTTTTATTTGCTTTGAATCGTTTATATGTTCTCCGACTTTGTTAATAAAGCCGCTAATTTCATATTGAGATGTTTTACCATGTGGAGTTTTTTTACAAGGAATTGAGTTTCCGTAAGTAGCTTAGTTTGATCTTCTACTTCATCATCTACTATATTAATTACTTTCCTTTTTACAGAATAAATATCACTGCTTCTTTCAAACTTTTCTATAAATTCTTTAATATCCGGATTATCATTAAATCTAACTTTTAATGTTTTATCTGTGTGTCCCATACTAACCTCACTTAAAGTTATACAGCAAAAAGCATTATGGCATTGATACTATAGTGAACTTAACGGAACGTATATTAATACGTGAGTATAAGCTAATCTTGCAAAATTTAGTATCAAGAGCTTAATGGCTGAAGCTGTACAACTAACAGTAATAGTTTTTATTATTATTTTCTATTATTTTAATATTACCCCCATTAAAATATTTGTACCACGCAAGAACTCGGAAATAGGTAAAGCTCGTTTTCCTTCTTGCTGCAAAACTTTAACTCGTAATATACCATTTCCGCAAGCTATTTCTAACTTATCACTAATAACGGTACCCGGAGTAAAGTCATGAGATTTATTAACATATTCTGCTTCAATAATTTTAATTATTTTATCGTTATAACTAAAATACACTCCCGGCCAAGGATTCATTCCCTTTATTTTACAATCAATAGAATAAGCGGAATCCTGCCAATTAATTCTCCCTTCTTCTTTAGTTAGCTTATGAGCATACGTAACACCCTCACTTGACTGCTTCATCGGTACTATATTATCGATATTTGCAAGTGTTTTAATTAATAACTCCGCTCCGAGATTTGCACATTTATTGTGTAATTCTTCCAATGTTGTTCTTTCTTCTAAATCAAAATCTTCTTTCATCAATATATCGCCTGTATCAAGTCCTGCATCCATACGCATAATACATACGCTACTTCTCTGGTCACCCTCAATAATAGTACGCTGCAAAGGAGCCGCTCCTCTATGACGAGGCAAATCGGACGGATGGATATTAAGACAACCATATTTTTTAGCATCTAATATAGCTTTCGGTACAATAAAACCATATGCAATAACAACTATAATATCAGCATTAATTTTATTAATTAGGTTTATTGTTTCATCATTACGAAGAGTAGAAGGAGTATAAACAGGAATTTGATACTCAAAGGCTAATTGATGTATGGGGGATTTAGCTAAGTTAAGTCCTCTGCCCTTAGCTTTAGGTCGCTGTGTAAAAACAGCCATAACTTCGTGATGAGTTATAAGTTTTTTAAGAGCGGGAACTGCAAATTCAGGCGTTCCCATAAAGATTACTTTCACACTATATTGTTTTTAAGTTTCTTGAGCTTACGAAGTGCTACATCTCGTTTTAGACTACTTAAATAATCAATCATGAGCTTACCTTCTAAATGATCATACTCATGCTGGATAACTCTTGCAAGCCAATCATTTGCCTCAAGCTCCTGCGATTTACCACGATAGTCTAAATACCTAATCTTTATAGATTCCGGTCTTGCTACATCAACACGTTGCTCCGGTAATGAAATACAGCCCTCATTAGCTATAACTAGCTCATCTGATTTTTCTATTATTTCAGGATTTACTATAAATAGAGGATAGAAATCTTTTGGTCTTTCTACCTTATCATGATCCTTTATATCAACTATTAAAATACGTTTTAACACCCCTACTTGTACCGCTGCAAGACCTCCACCATCCTCATGGTACATAGTTTTAACCATATCATCCATAAATTTCCGTGTTTGGTCGGTAACTTCTAAAAGCGACTGAGATTTCTGTTTTAACCTTCCATCCGGTGCCGTTACTATCGGTAATATTGACATAATTAAATCTTAATGTTTCATTTTAATATACCATAAAAACGCCTGAATGTAAAGAAAGCAACTTTGAATAAAAAACACAATAGTTGCATAATAAACTCACCTAATAATAATAATTTATTGAGTTAATGATATTTAGTAAAAATAATGGCAAATATCAGATAACATGTTAATAAATAAGGCTTGCATAAAATTAAGGAGGAATAATAATGCATTGGGGTGATATTGAAGAAATTGCCGCACAACTCGAAGAGCATTGTAGCGATCAGTATAACGAAAAAAAAATTTCATTATCAAAATTAGAAAAACTAGTTAGGGATTTAAAAGACTTTGAAGATGAAGATAAAAAAGTCGGAGAAGTTACGTTAGAAGAAATTCTAGATAAATGGGAAGAAATACACGAAGAAATGAGAGAAATTGATTAAGTAGTTATTTTCAGGCATTGATAGTAAAAGAGGTTGAATTATATACAATTTATACATTATCTTTTAATTTTTTAAAAACATACCTCATACCGTAAATAGGTTAGCTATTCGCCGACATTCGCTATGCCTTTAAAAAAATAAAATCTTCCCTATAGATAATACATAATTCAACTTCTTTTACTATATAAATTAACTTTATAAAAATATATTATAAATAACAATAATATAGCAACTGCCTGAAAAAAAACTCTCAAAGTCATTAACTTTGAACTAAATTTCTTATCAAACTTTCCTCCGATAGCCATCGACACTACCCCTATAACAAGAACCGCAACAGTTAAACCAATCGCAATTAATAACCATATCATAATTATTACTTAAATATATTAATTTCCTACACAAAGATTGTGACCTTGCCGGCGTGAATACTAAATCGTCATTGCGAGGAGCCGTAGGCGACGCGGCAATCTCAGGACTTTGGCACGAGATTGCTTCGTCAAAATTTTCAATTTTTCCTCGCAATGACGACTTTGGTATCCACCTAACAACTACTACACCTCTTCAGGCTGATCTAAATTCTCTTCCTCTAATTCACTATCCTCTTCGCCTTCAGCACTTTCAGCAATGAGAGAAACAGATACGACTTTTTCACCGTCATCTAGTTTAAACAGAATTACACCGCTAGTGTTACGTCCCGTAATACGCACGGTCTCAAGTTTACAGCGAATTAACTTACCGCTATTGGTGATCAGCATTAACTCATTATCCATTTTAACCGGCATAACACCGACGACTAAACCGGTTTTATCGTTAATATCCATATTAATTACACCGCTACCGCCTCTATCGGTAATTCTATAACCATATGCCGAGCTTCTTTTACCAAAACCATTCTCTGTAACTGTTAGGATAAATTCTTCGGAATTTGCCATTTCTAAAATAGAATCTGTAGTCAAATTTACGCCTAACTCTTCAGGATTAAACGTCTCACCTTTAGCAATCTCAAGCCTCTGCTCCCACGGCACTGACAAATAAGCGTCTCTATCTTCTTTTGTACTCTTGATACCTTTAAGCACAGTCATAGAAATCACGAAATCATCTTTGGCAAGTCTCATACCACGTACACCATCGGAAGTACGACTTTTAATAACACGAAGTGACTCAACAGGGAATCTTAAAGCTTTACCGGCTTTGGTGGCAAGTAAAATATGCTCGTCTTCCTTACATGGTTTTACGTCAATTAATTTATCATCCTCATCAAGTCTAATAGCAATCTTCCCATTTGATTGAATCTTTTTGAAATCTAATAAATCACTTCTTCTAATATTACCTTTAGCAGTCGCAAACATAATATTTAAATTATCCCACTCGTCCTGATTTTCAGGTAACGGCATGATATTTGTAATATGTTCATTTTCTTTCAGCGGCAATATATTAACCATCGGTCTACCCTTACCTTGTGGATTGCTTAAAGGTAATTTATACAGTTTTAAACTATAAACCTGACCGATATTTGAGAAGAACAACATTGGGGTATGAGTGCTGCCGACAAAAACTTGCGTGGTAATATCCTCATCACGCATTGAAAGTCCTGATCTACCTTTACCGCCACGTCTTTGTGCACGATAGCTACTTAGAGGTACTCGTTTTATATACCCACCAAGCGTTACGGTTACTACCATTTCTTCACGCTGAATTAGATCCTCTATATCTTGATCAAATTCGCCAAATTCAATTGAAGTAAGGCGATCCGTGGCAAATTCTTCTTTAACTTTAATTAGCTCTTCTTTTAAAATCTCAAGTAAACGTTCACGTGAACCGAGTATATTAAGATATTCGGCAATTTCCGTAGCAAGATTCTTTAAATCATCTTCAAGCTTGTTTTTTTCCATAGCGGTTAGACGTTGCAGTCTCATCTCTAAGATGGCCTTAGCTTGCACTTCGGTAAAGCTACATTTGCCATGCTCATTTAACATTGCTTTATCATCAACCAGCTTTACAAGAGGCAAAATATTTAACGCATCCCAGCTGCGTGCCATTAATTCTTGTTTAGCGGCACTCGGATCAGCCGAGGCTTTTATAATGCGGATTATTTCATCAATATTACTAACGGCAATAGTTAGCCCTAGTAAAATATGAGCTCTGTCTCTTGCTTTATTTAGCAAATATATAGTACGGTTAGTAATTACTACTTCCCTAAAACTAACAAAAGCAGCAATTACTTCTTTTAAATTCATAACTTTCGGTAGCCCGTCTTTAAGAGCAAGCATAATAACACCGAAGCTAGTTTGTAGCTGCGTACAGGCATATATTTGGTTTAGGACTACTTCAGCAACTACGTCTTTCTTTAACTCAATAAAAATCCTTACGCCCTTTTTATTTGATTCGTCACGTAAATCACTTATACCTTCTACACGTTTTTCCTTAACCATTTCAGCGATTTTCTCAACGAGCCTTGCTTTATTTACCATATACGGTATTTCGGTAATAATAATTGCCTGACGCCCGCTACCGATAGTTTCGATCTCAGCCCGACCTCGCATAATGATACTACCTCTACCGGTGAGATATGCCGATTTAATACCGTTAGTACCTAAAATCATTCCACTTGTAGGAAAATCAGGTCCCTTAACAACTTCAAGCAGGTCTAATATTTCTATATCGTTATTATCTACATATAAACAACAAGCATCGATAACTTCTCCAAGATTATGAGGGGGGATATTAGTTGCCATACCAACAGCAATACCACCGCTACCGTTAACCAATAAATTTGGGAACATCGCAGGAAGTACCGTCGGCTCTTCCTCTGAACCGTCGTAGTTTGGATTAAAGCTGACTGTCTCTTTATCAATATCCTCTATAAGTTTATGCGAA
Organism: Rickettsia sp.; assembly: GCF_965035265.1. Lineage (NCBI taxonomy): Bacteria > Pseudomonadati > Pseudomonadota > Alphaproteobacteria > Rickettsiales > Rickettsiaceae > Rickettsia > Rickettsia sp. The sequence continues at coordinate 2 of NZ_CBCDJS010000043.1, read as the reverse complement.
AC
>NZ_CBCDJS010000042.1:0-11147 GCF_965035265.1 Rickettsia sp. | reverse complement strand
ACCGCCATATTCACCGGATTTAAATCCGATAGAAAAATTCTGGGCTAATATGAAACGATGGATTAAGAATAAAATTACTGAATTCGCAAACTTGTACGAAACTTTAAAAAAGTTTTTTACTGCACCTAATACTATATGATTTACTATAAAGGTAGATATTTCCCCTCATCTGTACGTAATACAAGTTGCTCTTCATAAGCTTTTGACCATGAAATAGGATATAAATAAAGAAATTTTACATTTTCAATATTTTCTTCGATATCAATAGGTGTTTCACTAACATAGTCTGCTGTTATTTTATAACTAATTACTACGTCCAATTGCTCTAATTCATCTTTATCTTTCAATGCATGATAGCTTAAATGTGAATCATGCAAAGCATCGTTATTAGGAATTATTGCACAAAAAATCAATTTATTTTTTGTTGGACTAAAAAATTCTCCATTATTTAATATATTACCGTTTTGGTATAAAGAACCGATAAAACTACAAAGTAAATGCCAAGCCTTTCCATAATCCTTTAATAAGAATTGCTTACTTTTGTTAAACGATATAGTAACAAGATATATATTAGACATAATTTAATAAAATTTACTTATTTAGCTAAGAATGCTGCCTTTTATAATCTAACTTAATCGGAGTGTATTCCTAAAAAAGCTCACTATTTAGGAATAAGCTCCTAAAAAGTTATATTTTATATAAGTAAAAGATAAAAAACATAATTGATTTTAAACCTACAGAGAAGTATAAAATACTACTCTTCAAAGAAAAGTATTACACCCCTAAAGCTTTTTTGCCTTTAGATTGTTCTTGTTCAACTGCTTGAGTATGAGACTTGACTTGAGGGATTGCAAGGTCGACTACATGTTCATATCTAACACCGTTATCAAGTAAAACCTGACCGCATTTGTTCACTTGAATAACATCTTCTTTAGAGAATTTATTTAAAATAATTTCTGTGATGTCATAAAGGAATTTCCAAGATAATTCTATTCTTTCTTGTAATGTTAGTTTTTTATTCTCTGGTTTGTTAGTATTAAGAGCAATATTTGGCGAGTCGTCAAAATTACCTCCTTCAGTAGGTAATATATTTTTTTTACGTGCTGCTATTTTCTTGTACATTAAAAATATTACTAGTAATGCTAAGCAGCCTAAGGCAATTAAAATATGAGTATTAGAATTAGACACTATTTTGCTCTTCCTTGTTGTTGAGTTAAGTTTTGTGTTTTAGAAAGGATCGTAACCACTGCTTTACCTATATTAACTAAGTTAGCTATATCAGGAGCTAACTTTGCAACTGCTAAGACCGGAGGCGGTAATAAGTTAGTTTTTATTGCTAAACTTATAACATTTTCAAGTTCCTTACTTCCCGGTATTGCTCCTACTATTTTTTTACATCACTTGCAATTTCCGCAGTTTTTTCTGCTGCTTTACATAAAGAAGTTATCTTTTCAGCAAAAGAAGTTTCCGGATTTAGTACTTTTAACAATTCTGTTTTAGTTTCATTTAGGTTACCGGAAATAGTATTCTTCACGGAGTCCAATTTGTCAATATTTATATCTTTCGGAATTGCACTTTCAATATTGCTTTTTAGTTCTGCTATTTTTTCCTCTACTGCATTTTTACTTTTTGGTATATATTTAACAGCCTCTACAACATTCTCTAGGGAAGCTTTATTATTAGGGTTTTTATTTGCTATTTCAATAATTTTTCGAGGTGGTTCTTTTGATATTTCTGAAATTGCGGCAACTTTTTTGGCTTTTTCATAGATGCTTTCAAGCTTCTCATTAGATTTAGCCTCTTCCCTCATTTTTTTTATGTCATTATGCAATTTTGTTACTTTTGGTAATAATTTTTCATGATCAATAAGGTTATTTACTTTCTCAAATATACCGCTTGTTTGTATAAATATCCCAAGAATCGGCATTTTGAGTTGAAATAACTCCGACTAATATATTTTCTAACGATTCTATAATTTTTTTAGAAGCTCCTGGATAGAGTTTATCTAATTCTTGCTGAAATTTTAAAACTTGTTCTAAAACGTTTAAACATTTTTCTACAATAATCCCGTCAAATAAAAAGATATCTTTTGTTTTTAACTGTTCTTGATATGCTTTCTCAAGTGCTTCAGATAAAGTAGTTAGAGATTCTTGGATTGTGCTATTAAAAAGTTTTTCTATTTTCTCTACATCTATATTTTCAGTGTGAGATAATTCGTTTAAGGAGTTTTTTAAAATATTAAATAAATGATCTTCTAAATCTTTCACGTTTATTTTTAAAGATTTTGTAAAACTATTTAATTTTATTAAAAGTCTTTGTAGCTCTTCTTGTTGTTCTTTATTTAATCCACTGAAACGAGAAAAATCAATTATAGACATAAAAATTATTATTTTGTTACTAAATGTTAATTAATCTTAAAGCTTTATAACCATAAAATAAAATGTAAAATAGTTATCATTGCCCTTAAGATTAATTTTTGTTATATTACGTGCTAACATTGCTACAATAGATTTATATTGTTTTACTAAGAAATAGCTATATTCTTGAAAGATTAAACTAATCTAACTAACATATTATCAATTATTTAAAAAATTTATGCGTAAGTTAACTACATTTATTATTACATTATTACTAACTAGTTCGGCTGCCTCTATTGATTTGCAGGAAGCTTTAACTGAAGGGTATAAGAATAATGAGGAGCTGAAAATTGCTAGAATTAAGTTTTTAAACGCGATTGAGCAGTTCCCTCAAGCTTTCTCAGGGTTCATGCCTGATGCCGGATTGCAGATTAATAGACAAAATAGTAAGACTAAATATAATAAAAAATATGCTGATAGGCTTGGTCTTACTCCAAGAGAGACAGATAGCAATCAAGGTACATTAACAATTGAGCAATCATTATTTAGCGGTGGTTCTAGTGTTGCGGCTCTTAAAGCTGCTCAATCAGGGTTTAGAGCGTCACGAGGCGAATATTATGCCGGTGAACAAAAAATATTATTAAATTTAATAACTGCTTATCTTGATTGTTTTGAGAGCAAAGAGAAATATGATATTTCTGAAAGTAGGGTTCGTACTAACATACAACAAGTTAACACTGTTGAAGAGAAATTAAGACTAGGGGAAGCAACGGTAATAGATATAGCAACTGCAAGAGCAGGGCTTGCAGCGGCAGAAACGAATAAACTAGCTGCCTATGCCGATTTTCAAGGGAAAAAAGCAAATTTTATTAAAGTATTCGGAATAGAGGCTACTGATATAACTATGCCTAATTTACCTGATAGACTACCTGCTTCATTGGATGAGTTAACAAAAAAAGCCGCTAAGTTAAATCCTGATATTGATTCGGCAAGACATAATGTAACTTCGGCGAAAGCTTTGGAAATGGTGCAGAAAGGAAAATTATTGCCACAAGTAAGCGTAAAGTTGCAATCAGGTAGAACTAACTATAATCCACAATATGCAGCTGTTCAAAATATAAACAATAAAAGCTATACTACTATTCTTTCGGTAAATATCCCTATTTATCCAGATGGAGGAGCTCAATATTCAAAAATCAGATCGGCTAAAAACCAAACGAGAAATAGTGCGGTTCAGCTTGATAGTACGATAAAACAAACACAAGCAGGTGTTGTAAGCGTATGGGAAGGATTTGAAGCGGCAAAATCTCGTATTGTTGCAGCTAATCAAGGAGTGGATGCTGCTCAAATATCATATGACGGTACGGTGCAAGAAGAAATTGTCGGGTCTAAAACAATATTAGACGTTTTAACTGCTGAAGAAAAATTATATGAAGCGAAAATAACTCGTGTGGATGCGTATAAAGCCTCAGTACTTACGGCATATCAAATGAAATTGTTAACCGGTGAGCTAACGGCTCAAAGTTTAAAACTTAAAGTAAAATATTTTAGTCCTGAAGAAGAGTTTAAGACTATTAAAAAGAAAATGTTTATAGGTTTCTAACGTGAGTACAGAAAGTAAGAAGAATCAAGATATGTCTATAGAAGACATATTAAAATCGATCAAAGGAGTAATAAACGAGCGTAAAAATCCTATTTATGAAAATGATAGTGAAGATGAAGATATATTAGAGCTAACGGAAATAGTAAATCAAGAGAAAGAAGAAAAGTTAATATCAACTAAATCTGCTGAAGAAGTAGGTGATATTTTTAAAAATTTTACTGATACTATTAAAGATAAAAAGCTGGATAACAATATTCCATCTAAAAATGCACTTGAAGAATTAGTTACCCAGATGTTAAAACCGGAACTTAAAGTTTGGCTCGATAAAAATCTACCTTTACTTGTTAAAGAGTTAGTAGAGATTGAAATAAAGAAATTGGTGCAGAATAGTAAGAGGTAGGGGGAGTGAATTATTGTCACCCCGTGGCTTGACCACGGGGTCCATGCAAACAACTTGTAATAGTCAATTTTACTGGATACCGTGGTCAAGCCACGGTATGACAGGATAAATAAGGAATTATATGTTAAATAAATTATGTAAGATATTATTTTTTATCAATCTGTTATTGGTTGCAGTGCAAAGCTATGCTTCACCTCCTCCATTACCCCCCTCATTACCGGCTGCCGAAGTAAATACCGACAATAAGGAAGTTAGTTCTAATTCTGATATTTCTATTTTTGATAAATTTAAACAATTTTTTAGTAAACCAAAAAAGAAAGATATACCTCCTAAACAGGCGAATGAACAAACTAAAGTAGCTAATCAAGAAGAGCCAAAGCTAGCTTCACAAGAGCCTAATGAAAATGAACATGCTGAGCCGTTTATAGATGTCGGTAATGCAGCATTGCCTAGTGCTGCAAGTAATGATGCTCATACAAATACGGATCATGAAAATAGTACAAATTTAGTTTCTCATGACATTCATGAATCTAATGAAACCGAGGCATCTGAACCTTTTATAGATATTGGTAGTGCAAAGTTACCTAGTGCTGCAAGTAATGATGTTCATACAAATACGGAACATGAAAATAGTGCAAATTTAGCTTCTAATGACAACACGCCGGATAGGCAAGTTACGCAACAAGAACCTAATGAATCAGAAACATCTGAATCTTTTATAGATATTGGTAGTACAAAGTTACCTAGTGCTACAAGTAATGAAATGCGTGATGATAAAATTGCTTCTAATGCACATGATGATACAAATCTAGCTTCCAATATTATAACTCCTAACGTACCAAGACCGTTGGTATCTATGCCTCCGGCTCAAGCAGGAAGTTATGTAGTACCTCCGCAGCGACCGGTACAAATATATAAACCTACAAATTTACCGCCCGTGCATAAGCCTATTCCGCTTAATCCACCTCCTGATGCTAATAAAGAGGAAGAAAGTGTAACACCGGTAGCATCGCCGGCAACACCGTCTATTAATATGCCTGCTGTTTCTCCGCCTGTTAGCCAACCTATAACCCAAGATACTAATCCAAGTACCATGCCGGTAACAGTACCTACTGCAGAAACTCCAGTAATACCTAGTAATGTACCTGCACCTCCGGTAATGCCGACTAATCAACCTTCTACACAGCCGATAACGCCGATTAGCCCGAATACACCTGTTAGTACTCCGCCTAAAGTAGTTCCTACAACTGATTCTTCGGCAGAAATAAATAACTCGAAAGAGACATTTGTTGCTGTTTCAGATGTCCCCAAAAAACAAGATTGGAATACTCCGCTTGTACCTGTTGTTGTAGTAAAACCGAATCAATCTCAGCCTTTAGAGAAGCAAGTTAAGAATAGTCAAACTACAAATAATCAAGAGAAAGCACCGCCGGTAAGCTCTACAAATGTTACAATTCAAAAACAAGATAATAACGTAAATAATGAAACATCGGAATCAGCAACAAAATTTGTTAAAGATGAAACGCAAATGTTACTTTTACCTGATGATGATATAGTTCTTGGTAAACTAACAGAGCAGGCGACTTTAGAGCAGATGGATATGTATGCATATATAGGGCTATTCCAAAAGAAAGAAGAGTGGATAGCAAGTGCCGAAAGAAGAAAAGTTGTAGATAGCTTTATTAAATATGATAATGATATAAATAAAAAGAAAGATATTTATGCCAATCTATCTTATTGTAAGGCAGTAGATAATGCTTTTAGAGCAGTTGATAGAAATAATCTTTTTGGATTGCGTGCGTTACTTGACGTTTATCCGATATTGCAAGAAAAGAGCAGACTGGGTGAAACATTACTAACTGCTGCTACTTATAACGATAATTACTATTTAGCAAAATATTTAGTAATACGAGGCATTAAAATTTCTACTCTAAATGATGAATGCCAATATCCATTAGATATTGCCTTAGCAAGAGGCAGTAGTAATATAGCATGTATGTTAAGCAAAGCTAAGGGATATAATTAATTATGTCATTCCCGCGAAAGCGGGAATCCAGGGTAAAGCGAGATAAATCGAGCTTTTAAAAAAGCTTAATTTCAAAGATTTTTTACTTTTCAAATTAAGCTTTAAAATGGCTTTAAAGTAATGGATTCCCGCTTCCGCGGGAATGACATAGAATAAAAATTGTCCGGTACTATAGGTCAAGCCACGGGGTGACATAGGTAATTCGCTCCATACAACAATACAAACAATTTCTTTAAAGCTTAATTGCTTTCTTGAGTTAAATAGTTTAATTTAGGAAAGAAAATAATTAATTGAATCTCTAATATATGAGCGATTTATTTAGCTTTAACAAAGAAAAAAAAATTAAGCTAGTCGATAATAACTATAGTGCAAAAGATATTGAAGTATTAGAGGGGCTTGAGCCTGTCCGTAAGAGACCAGGGATGTATATTGGCGGCACCGATTCAAATGCTATGCATCACTTAGTGTCTGAAGTGCTTGACAATGCTATGGATGAAGCAGTTGCCGGCTTTGCAAGTATCATCACGATAAAAATGCACCAGGATCATAGTATTACTATATTTGATAACGGTCGCGGTATCCCTATTGATAATCATCCTAAATTTCCTGATAAATCAGCTTTAGAAGTAATTTTAACTACTCTTCATTCGGGCGGTAAATTCTCAAATAATGTTTATCATACTGCGGGCGGATTGCATGGTGTTGGAATATCGGTAGTAAATGCTTTATCTAAACATTTAGAAATAAAAGTCTATAAACAAGGTAAATTATATAGCCAAAGTTATTCTAAAGGAGAAAAATTAACCGATTTAATATGTGAAGAAGCACCTAAAAGGCTAAGAGGTACATCAATAAATTTCACTCCCGATCCGGAAATTTTTAGCGAAAAATTACATTTTAATCCTAAAAAGATTTATGAGCTTGCAAGGTCAAAAGCTTATTTATATCGCGGTGTTACTATAGAATGGGAATGCGAAGTAGAAGTGCCGTCAGATATACCTAAAAAGGCATTAATAAATTTCCCGAACGGTTTAAAAGATTATTTAAGTTCAAAAATAACTTTAGATAATTTAATTACTCCGGAAATTTTTTCAGGTAATATAGAGTCTACGCCGGACGGGGTGAAACTTGAATGGGCGATTTGTTGGCAAAATAACGATAACTCGGCGTTTATTCAATCATATTGTAATACTGTTCCGACTCCGCAAGGAGGAACGCATGAACAAGGGCTTAAGTCAGCTATTTTACGTGGGCTTAAAGCATATGGTGAAATGATAGGGAATAAAAAAGCTGCTAATCTAACTATTGAGGATATTCTAGAAACCGCAAGCGTCGTACTTTCTATTTTTATAGCTGAGCCGTCTTTTCAAGGGCAGACTAAAGAGAAATTAGTATCAAACGGTGTAAGTAAACCTATTGAAAATATAATAAAAGATCATTTTGACCACTTTCTTAGTAGAGATAAAGCTTTAGCTACTAATTTACTTGAGCATGTAATTGCTATTGCTGAATTTAGAATAAGTAAGAAAAACGAAAAAAATATTTCTCGTAAAAATGCTACTCAAAAATTGCGATTACCAGGTAAACTTGCCGATTGTACACGAACTTCTCCTGCGGGTACCGAATTATTTATTGTGGAAGGTGATTCGGCAGGTGGTTCTGCAAAACAGGCGCGTAATAGGGAAACGCAGGCAGTGTTACCGTTATGGGGAAAGGTGCTAAATGTTGCAAACTCTACTCTTGAAAAAATCGTTAATAATCAAGCAATACAAGATTTAGAAATAGCTCTTGCCTGCGGTAGTTTAAAAAATTATAAAGAAGAAAATTTGCGCTACGAAAAAATAATTATTATGACTGATGCAGATGTTGACGGTGCTCATATAGCTTCATTATTAATGACTTTCTTTTTCTTAAGAATGCCGAAATTGGTAGAAGAGGGGCATTTATATCTAGCGAAGCCCCCGCTTTATCGTTTAACGCAGTCTAATAAAACTTATTATGCAGGCGATGAAGAGGAAAAAGCTAAATTAACAGATAAATTATCAAAAATAAGTAAAGCTAAAATTGAAGTAGGTAGATTCAAAGGTCTCGGTGAAATGATGCCTGCACAATTAAAGGAAACTACTATGCATCCTGAAAAAAGATCTCTTTTAAAGGTGACTTTAGAAGATTTCCAAAGTGTCGATAAAATAGTAGATGATTTAATGGGTAAAAAGCCGGAAAAAAGATTTCAATTTATTTATGAACAAGCTTTAGTTAAAATGGATAAGATTATTAACGAGCTGGATATTTAGTCGTTATTACGAGCGACTGCAAGAAGCGTGGCAATCTCAGGAAGTTTGACAAGATTGCCGCGTCGCTTCGCTCCTCGCAATGACGTTTTACTGAAAACTTAAAAACACACATATTTGGAGTATTATGTTATTACGTTTAATTATAGCACTATTTTTTATTATAAATTCTATTTGTGCATTTGCAGAAGAAGAAAAAGAACCTGAAAATAAAATATCAAATCAGGAAGGTTATAAGCAATTTCAAGAAGTATTTGAACGTATTGAAAAAGATTACGTACAGGTACCCGATAAGCAAAAAATGATAGATGAAGCAATTAACGGTATGTTAAATTCACTTGATCCTCATTCAAGTTATTATACCGATGAGGATTTAGAAGATATTTTTACTTTTACAAAAGGTGAGTTTGGCGGAATCGGTGTTGAAATAATGTATGATAGTGGAGCAATTAAGATAATATCTCCTATTGACGATTTACCGGCTTTCAAAGCAGGGCTTAAAGGCGGAGATTACATAGTAGGAGTGAATGACGAGTTAGTTTCTACGCTTGGTCCTAATAAAGCTATAAAAGAAATGCGTGGTACCCCTGGTACTAAGGTTAAATTGTTGATAATTAAGGAAGAAGAGGTAAAACCGCAAGAAATAGAACTTACTCGTGAAATAGTAAAAATCAAGCCGATAAAAGCACATTTAGAAAAAAATAATATTGCATATATACGTATAACTACTTTTAATGAATCAACAATTTCTGAGCTGAAGGCAGCAGTAAAGAAGTTAAAAACTGAAAGTAAAAATAATCTTAAAGGTATAATTCTAGATTTACGTAATAATGCTGGTGGTATACTCGATCAAGCTATTGCCGTTAGTGATTATTTTATTGATTCTGGTGTAATTGTAACAACAAAAGGTAGAACTGTATCAAGTAATAGCGAAACTAAAGCAAATGAGTTTTCGTTAAAGGCCCCCAAAATACCTATGATAGTTTTAATAAACGGTAATTCTGCCTCTGCCTCGGAAATAGTTGCCGGAGCTTTGCAAGACCATAAAAGAGCAATAATACTTGGCGCTAAGTCTTTCGGTAAAGGATCAGTTCAGGCTTTAACGCAAATCAATTCTAGGGCTGCTGTAAAACTCACTATATCTAAATATTACACCCCAAGCGGTCGTTCTATTCAGGCAGAAGGAATAGAGCCTGATATTTTAATTGAGCCGGCAAAAGTTGAGTATCCTGAGGTGAAAAAAATAGATAAGCGTTTTTCTGAAAGTTCTTTAAAAAATTATTTAAAGAATGATAATGCAAAAAATAAAGACAATAACGGAAAAGATAATTCATCTAAAAACAAAGATAGTAAAAAAGAAACAAAAGCTAAAAATAATAAACAAGAAGAGAATGAATTATCGGAATTATACAAAAAAGATTATCAATTTGCTCGTGCTTATGATGTAATTACAGGGTTGATTATTAATAAAAAGCTAGGTGATTAGATTCTAAAACGTCATTGCGAGCGGTCAAAGACCGCGTGGCAATCCAGAAAAATAATAAAAAACTCTGTAAATCAGAATTTTTAACTGGATTGCTTCGTCAAAACTTGCAGTTTTTCCGTAGCTCAGACGTTAAATAACACTAGTCTGTGTGAAAGAGAATTAAATTAATTTTCCTTCACACAGACTAAACAAAAATGACATAAAAGGAGTCATTAAAAACGAAATAACTATTAGGTTATAATGAACCATAATAAGTATATAGTAAGATTATCATTCATTATATTGTTTCTTAATATTGTCATAAATATGATGTTTTACCGTTATTTTATGATAAAAGAAATGATAGTAAAACAAGTAGCTTTGGAACATACTAAAATTGCTGAACTTTATACTAATAACATTTGTAATACTCATCAGAACGTAATCAGTAAATTACATAAATTCGGTTATTTAAAATTATTACAAGATCAAGAGTTTATTGATTTTGCAAAGATTACCGCTCAATGGTTTACTAATCTTAATATTAATATTTCTCTCTACGATCTTAAAGGTAATAAATTCATCACTAGTAATATGCTACATATGTATAGTGTAGACAATTATAAAGATGACAGTTTGGTTGAGATAATTACCGCAAAAATCGATAAATATTTTTTAAAATCCTTTACTTCAAAAGCCCCACTTCGAGATGCTTTTGAAGGTATTACAAGTCATATATTATTCCCAAAGGTAGTAATAGAAAATGAGAGTGATTTAACAGTGGAAGAAGCTTCCTTTGTTACTAGCTATATACCTGTTATAGATAATAATTTAGATTTTCCTGTAATATTAGTATTTGAGATTAATACTAATATTACAGGTCAGTGGAGCAATATAACGTCTCTTGAGCAAAAGGTATTTATAACTTTTATTATTATTTTTATAATATTCTGTACTATAATTATTAGTAATACTAACTATGCTAGACAAATTATTGAGGAGCAG
>NZ_CBCDJS010000041.1:0-11236 GCF_965035265.1 Rickettsia sp. | reverse complement strand
CGTACGAGCTATCGTCGCAAAATCAACCGGATTATATGTTTCCCGTGCCGTTATATATTTCTTTATAAAATATCTTGTAAGAGACTCATCCGCCGTTAATACCGGTGATGAAATAGGTTCTACCACCGAGGCACGCCCGGTATTACTATTTAGCTGAATAACAAAAGGATCAAATTGTTTAGATTTTACTACAAATGCTATTACTAAAGTTGATATAACCATAAAAATGGTTAGTAGTATTATTAATGTGATAAGTAAGTTACGTTGAACAATTAACTTATCAGATCGCTCTTCATACCAATTCTGAGTAATTTTTAAAGGATTAGCTGATTTAATACTTTCTTGATTTTGTGTACCTCCTGAACCGCTTTGCGAGTTATTACTTGATTTAAAGAAGCCAAATATATTATTCATATCAAAGGTATTTTTATTATTACATTGTTATTGTGTAAAACTATTGCTTTTATGCTATATTTACTGAATTAACCGGTCTTCTTATACAAGGATTTATGCTTAAACTCGATCCATCATCTATATCAGCAGAAACGCACGGGCTTTTAATTTCATAAGGAGCTGAAGGGGTACATGACAACAATTGAGAAAGCATAATTAATACTAATAAAAACTTTAATGATTTTAACATTCTAATTATACATTATTAAATTATCTTGTTACTATTTTAAAATTACCTTACTATACAATAGTTCACAAGCATTTTTTGAAAAAATCTATTTATAAATATAAAAAAATATTAAAAAGATTGTAAACTATTATACTCTGAAGTAAATAAAGGGTATTTATACGAAGTTCAACTTGGAAAAGAGCAAGAAGTCTATAGGCCGAGAAGCTGAGCGTATACTTAATACGTGGCTACCTACGGACTTACAAGGACATTGTCGCCAGTTTTTCAAGTGGGCGAGTATAATATAATAACTACCATCAATAATTGTTATTGTATAATTTTAATTTATAATTTATTTATTTTAATTTTAAAGTTAAATAATATTTGGTATTGTAGCAACAATATAAACTTATTTTATAGCTTAAATAACATTAAATTAACAAATCATAATCATATTATAATAATTATGGTAGAGTTATAAAACAAAATAAACTAGCTATCAATCTAGTAATTATGGACCCATTAACCAACGCAATACAAGAATATATAAAATCCGGTGAATATTTTATTGATGCAAGAAAATGGTATAATTTTAAGTATATCTTACCGTTAAGTCATAGAAGTCTTCTACTTTTAATATGCACGATTTTTACCTTATTATTCACTTTAATTTGTATAAATATCGATATATTGCTACCAATAAACGAAAAAGTAAGTTATTTAATAAAAGATGATGCCGAAAAACAAGCTACCGTTACTAATACTAAACATTCATCATTATCAAATCCTTATATTTCTGTTGCAAATATTATGCTTCAGAATTATGTAAAACAACGAGAAGAATATAATTACGATATATTAAAAGAACAATTTACCTTTATCAAAAACGCTTCTACGAGTATTGTTTATATGCAATTTGCTAATTTTATGAATATTGATAACTCATTATCACCGGTCATAAGATATCAAAAACTATATAGACGCTCAATTAATGTATTATCAATTAACAATATAAACGATAATGAGGCAGTTGTTACTTTTGAGTCATTGGCAAAAAATAGTACGGGTGAAATTTTAGAAAATATGGTATGGGAAGCAAGAATCGGATTTATAATGGATTCTATCAGTACAAGTACATCCCCTGATATGCCGTTCAATTTTACCGTTACTAGTTACAAGCTAAAGTTATTAAGGAATAAAAATCAGAAATAATATGAAGCAACTAATAATATTTTGTACTTTTATAATACTTACATTAGATGTATTTGCTCTTACTATATCACGACCTCTAGGTCGAGACCCACGCTTAAGAGTTATGACTTATAACCCTGATGATGTCTTTAAGTTTACAGGATATTACGGCTATCAAGCAAGTATAGAACTAGCAAGAGACGAGGAAATAGTAAGTATTTCTATGGGAGATACTACTTCATGGCAAATAGTGCCTGCCAGTCATAGGATTTTTATTAAACCGATGGAACCGGATGCTACTACTAATATGACTTTAATTACCAATAAACGAACTTACTTCTTTGAATTATATGCTGCAGAAACGCTTGATATGCGTGATCCTGAAATGGTCTTTAACGTAAAGTTTCTTTATCCGGATGACGAAAATGATAATATGAGCGGTCATATGCAAACTTTTTCTGCTTCCTTGGCAAGCCCCGATCTTACTCATCCTGAAAAATATAACTTTAATTACTATATTAGCGGCAGCGAAGAAATAGCTCCTATTAAAATTTTTGACGACGGCGAGTTTACCTATCTTCAATTTAGGGATAAAAACGCTGAAATTTCCGGTATTTTTGCTGTAGATGATTCACTTCGAGAATCTTTAGTAAATTATCGCCTTGCTCAAGATAATCCTAATATGGTGATCCTTGAACAGGTTTTTCCTAAGCTCGCTGTACGTAAGGGTAAAAAAGTCACATGTATATTTAATCAGTCTTTCAAAGCATATTAACTGTCATCCCGCGACTTGATCGCGGAATCCAGTCTTTTTAATTTTTTTTGGATACCGTGGTCAAGCCACGGTATGACAATGTTATGTCACATTTAATATATTTCTTTACTTTGATTTTACTAACTAGCGGTTTGTTTATAATGCTTACAAGTCGTAATTATATTCATAAAATTATCGGGCTTGGAATCTTTCAAAGTTCGGTATTAGTATTTTATTTAAGTATCGGAAAAATTAAAACAGGCGGTGTACCTATTTTACAAGATGGGCTAACTGCTTACACTAGCCCTTTACCTCATGTATTAATGTTAACTGCTATAGTAGTTGGGTTTGCTACTCTTAGCGTAGCTTTAAGTTTAATATATCAAATTTATAAACATTTTGGTACAATATCGGAAAATGAAATTAATTTTGATAAGTGATTTTTTCAATTATGTTATTCTATACCAAATCGTCATTGCGAGGAAATTACGAAGTAATTGACGAAGCAATCTCAGGATATTTGACGGGATTGCCACGCAGCCTACGACTGCTCGCAATGACGATGGAGAATAAACTTCCATGATCCTAGCTAACCATTTTCCTATCATACAAATATTATTCCCCTTATTCGGTGCTTTACTCTCAATAATATCTTTCCGCTTTACTGCCTTGGCACGAGTAATTACCATAGCTTGCATTTTATCTAGCCTTTTGGTCTGTGTTTATGGGTATAGCATTATACAAAATACGGAACTATCTTACACCATGGGAGGATGGACTTCAAAAATAGGAATAGAATATCGGCTAAATTCACTAAACCAAGCTATTATTATTTATCTTAACTTGGTTTTATTATTCTTTTTAGTTTTTTGTCATAAGATTACTAATCGAACAATCTTAAAATATATAGGCAACAATAGAAAATCTTTATTTTACAGTATATTATTATTCGCTCATACTGGCTATTTAGGGATGATTGCTACTAATGATTTCTTTAATTTATATGTGTTTATAGAAATTTCGGCACTTAGTAGCTATGTCCTGATAGCCTCAGGTAGTAACCCGAGATCTTTAATCGGAGCTTTTGATTATTTAATCATGGGTAGTATCGGTGCAACCCTTATTCTTATAGCCATAGGGTTTTTACTAAGCATTACGGGTAGCTTAAATATGTACGATGTTGCAGCTTATCTACAAGAGCATCATAATTCCCGTATAATCACTATATCTATAGCTTTTTTCTTGATAGGTATTATTTTAAAAGCCGCTTTCTTCCCCCTACATTTCTGGATGATGAGAGCTTATAGCACTACTTCTTCGGTTATTTTAGTATATTTAGCAGGGATTTCTACTATAATAGGACTATATATAATATATAAATTTACTTATATTATTATAGGCTATGAGACAATTAAAATTGCTATTACAAATTTTATAAGACCTATTGCTTTAGCTACTCTTATTATAGCCCCGTATTTTGCTTACCAGGCAAAAGATTTCAAGAATATTATAATTTATTCATGTTTCACTCAAATAGGTTACGTATTTCTCTTATATGTTACCGCAAACGGCATAATACTTTTACCAAGCTTATTACTTGCGGATAGCATAAATAAAATAGCTCTTTTCTTGATAGATGCTTATAATGAAAGCTATAAAAGAAATCCTAATAAAGTTTTAATAATAATTGTTATTATTTGCAGCTGTGGCTTACCTATCAGCCCGTTATTTTTTATTAAAGTAAATATTCTTGAATTACTATTTAGACAAAATCTACTATTAGATTTTATTATAATTCTACTCAGCTCGATAGGATCGCTATTTTATCATTATAAAATGGTGAAAGTTACTTTTTGGAAGAATTGATTAACCTAAATATTATGAAATTTTATATTACAAAGAAAATTTTAAAAAAAAGAAAAGCAGCAGCTATCAAGCTTCAAAAACTTGCTAAAGAAATTAATTTACAACCTTCTGAGTTTGAAGAGTGGTTAAACTATAGAAATGTAGGAAAAAGGTAAAGAGAGTGTTGTTGCACGGCTTGAAAAACCTACTCGGTGTCATACCGTGGCTTGACCACGGTATCCAGAAAAACAACTTAAAATACTAATAATTTTAGTATTTTTAACTAGACCCCGTGGTCAAGCCACGGGGTGACGGTGGAACACATGATTACACAATTTACTACTCCGAGTCTTTTGATTCTATCAACTTTGCTAGTCGGTGCATTAAACTTGACCAGCCCGTATGCTACTCAAAAAGATAGTTTTATACGTAATTTTTTACTTATTACTATCGCTATTTTTTTCTTCGGTAATATTTTAATTATTGATTGGTTATTTTTAAAAGGTATTAGAGCAGGATTTGAATTTAATATATTCGGTAATTACTCTATAGGATTTCATCTTGAACCTTTAGGGCTTATTTTCTTAAGCTTAATAGGCTTTTTATGGATTTGTGCTTTACTTTACACTCCAAAATATCTTGCTATTAATAATATAGAACACTCTTCTAGATTCTTATTTTTCTTTAACTTAACTATTCTAATCGGTGTTTTAATTGCACTATCAGCCAATTTATTCACGATGTTTATTTGCTATGAGCTTTTAACCATTTCTACAGCATTCCTAATAGGGCATACTAGAAATAACATAGTACTTAGCGGGTTATACAAATATCTAAAAATTCTGATGATTTCTGCCACAATATTATTTTTACCGGCAGTGATAATTATTTATGCTACAACCGGTAACGGAGATTTTGCAAGTGGGAGTTTAGTAGAAAATTATTTTTCTCAAAGCCAATCGATTATTTTATTATTAATGTTTATTTTCGGTATTGCCAAAACTGCAATTTTTCCGGTGCATTCGTGGCTTCCTGCCGCGATGGTTGCACATTACCCTGTTAGTAGCTTACTACATGCCGTAATAGTTGTTAAAACTGGGTTGTTTTGTATTTACAAAATCCTATTATATATATTCGGTTTATCGTATTTACAAATGATATTTGCTGAGTTTAACTGGTTAATTTTCATACCGATAGTAAGCATATTTTACAGCTCAATAAAAGCACTAGGCACGGATAATATCAAAAAAATACTCGCCTATTCCACCATGAATCAACTAAGCCTTGCATTGCTTAGTGCTTTCATGTTAACACCTAAAGCACTCGGAGCTGCAATCTTACATTTAGTTTCACATTCTTTTACAAAAATCTGCTTATTTTATAGTATGGGAAGTATTTATAGTTTAAAGAAAGTCGATCAAGTACAGGATTTGCATGGTACATCCAAAGAATTTCCTTTAATTTCTTTTATTATATCTATCTCTTCATTATCGCTAATCGGTATACCTATCTTTAGCGGATTTATTAGCAAATTCTCAATATTACTTGCCGCAAGCGAGCAAAATCAAATCATTGTTATGATTGTCGTAATAGCTAGTAGTATATTCTCAAGCCTTTATCTTCTCAAAATATTAAACTCTATTTATAAACCTGCTTTAGCAGAATATAGCACGGCAAAGCCGCTGCCCTACTCTATGCGAATCAGCATCATTATTTGTGCCTTAGCTATAACATTATTTTACTTTATTCAAATCTTAATCAGAGAATTTTTAGCTTATATTATATAATACATATTTACATAATTTACATATAATCATATAATATGTAAATATAGTAATTATGAGGATAAATATGGCACAAATTATTAGAGCAACAGAATTTGTACGTTCTTTTTCAGATATTATGAATAGAGTGTATTATAAAGGCGAGAGTTTTGACGTTCAAAAAGGTAACCATATCGTAGCAAGGATTTCACCTATACATACAATTGATAAACCAAAAAAAACGTTACAAGAGTTTCTTGAACATGCTCCTATATTAGACCCTGAGGATGTAGATGACTATATAAAAATTGTTCAAGAAGTAAGAAGCAGTACAAAACAAGATATTAAAAAATTGGTTGAAAGATGGGATGATTGAATAAACTTGTTGTACAAACGTTCAACAATACAACAAATTCAATCAAGTCACTAAATATAACAGCTTCACTTAAAGATTAAAATGTTTATTCAAAACACTCAATTTGCACTTTCGCTAGCTAATTTTGAACTTACTTTTGACCTTAGCTCTCAAAATCAATTAATAGCTTTAGCATTCTTGATTGTTACCGCTATCTTAAATCTTTATACAATTTCCCAAAATAGAAAATTTGAGACGCTAATAGGTAGTTTATACTGTTTATCCTCTATTATATGTGTATTTGCGGCTGATTTTATTTCCATGATAATCTCGCTTGAATTCATGACAATTTTTGCCTGCATAATTGTTTTTTGTGACCAATTAAAAATAAAACCGGTACGTCAATATTTTCTCACACATTTATTCAGTAGCGGGTTAATTTTAATCGGCATGACCCTTTTAATCCAAACAACAGGTAATACCGCATTTATTTCTTTAACAGAATCAATATATAATTTTGAGTTACCGGCAATATTAATACTTGCAGGCTGTTTAATTAATGCTGGAGCTATTTTTGTAAATGGTTGGATGGTTAATTGTTACCCGATAGCTTCAAGTAGTGGCATAATATATTTAATAAGTTTCACTACTAAAGTTACTTTAATTATCATTTTAAAATTATTTAGTGGTCTTGAGATACTTAAGTTTTTTGGAATATCAATGATCATTTACGGGTTAGTATTTTCTCTAATTGGGAAAAACTTTAAACGATTGATATGTTATCTTACCGTGTCGCAGCTTGGTTTTATATTAGCGGCTATTAGTATAAACTCTCCAAATATAGCTTATCTTATTACAAGCTTTATATTTATACATATATTATATAATGGGTTATTTGCTTTATATTTCACTTATATAGAAGATGAGTACAATATTAAAAATTACCAAGATCTTCAGAATACTCCAATTAATCTTATTCTATTAGGTGGGTTTGTAGTTAGCATATTGATATATACCTCCCTACTTCCTATTAGTTCTTCTTATATCAAAGATGAAATAGCTAATATTTTAAACGAGAATAATGTAATACTATTTTCTAAGATAGCAACTTGTACCGTGTTATTTGGGTTGTTGTTGGAAAGTATACACTTGTCATACCGTGGCTTGACCACGGTATCCAATAAAAAAATAAGCAATGATACTAAATATTTATGGATACCGTGGTCAAGCCACGGTATGACAAAAGTGCTTTATCTCTCTTTCTGTATCATAACTTTATGCGTATGTTTATTCTATCCTGTTCAAATATTATATGAGGCTAGCTCTAACAAGCTAGTTATCCTTGCAATCTCGCTATTATTAGCTTTAATATTCAGAAAAATACCACGTATTTCAACAGAAGACATCAATCTTGACTTATACCAATATATTGAAAAACTTATCTATTTCAGTATCGATCAATACAAAGAAACAGCAGACAATAACGAAGATGCAGAAGAGTATCTTAATTTTAAGGTTATTTGGGATACTATTTTAAGTAAAATATCTGCTTGGCATAATCAGCAAACTGCTATATTTATTGTATTATCTCTATTAATTAGTTTTATCTTAGCACTTGTCATTCCCGCGTAGGCGGGAATCCAGTAATTAAAAAGCATAAACACAGTAAATTTTTTAAATTAAAAGCTCAATTTATCTCGCTTTTTCTGGATTCCCGCTTCCGCGGGAATGACATAAAACAACACAAAAAAATAAAAAACATGAAGCCACCGATAGCAAATAAACAAAATTATAACTTTGAAGTTCACGAAACAACAATAACAGATGATTACCATTGGCTACGAGATCCAAAGTGGCCAAATGTAGAAGACTCTAAAATTTTAGACCACTTAAAAGCTGAGAATAAATATACCGAAAACTTCTTTGCCGATCTGCAAAAGGATAAAGAAAAGATTTTTGAAGAATTAAAAGGACGGATCAAATTAGACGATGAATCAGTTTATGTTAAGAAAAAAGATTATTACTATTATACAAGAGTAGAGGGGGATAAAAATTATCCGATATATTGCAGAAAGCATAATAATATTAATGCTCCTGAAGAAGTAATATTAGATGTTAACCTTCTTGCTCCAAACAGTGGTTTTACTGATGTTGCTAAAGTTGCAATGTCACCTGATCAAAATTTAATGGCTTATAGCGTTAATTTTACAGGTAATGAACAATACAATATCAAAATATACAATCTTAAAGAACAAAAATACTTACCTGATGAAGTAAAAGACGTGGCACCATCCATAATCTGGCATGAACGCTTAAACGGCTTTTTCTATATTACTATTAATGAGAATCAACGCTGGGATAAAGTAATGTTTCATCGTTTAGGTGAAGATGTTACTCAAGACAAATTAATATTCGAGGTAAAAAACCCTCTTCATTTTATCAGCTGCGAGAAATCCAGTAGCCGTGAATATATTTTTATAAATTCAGGTGATTATAATGAAAATGAAATTTACGTAATTTCTATGCAGGATGATAGTTTTACACCTAAATTAGTACGAACTGCACAAAATAAAATATTCTATGAAATAGAACATAATGGCGATTA
This sequence comes from Rickettsia sp., assembly GCF_965035265.1. Lineage (NCBI taxonomy): Bacteria > Pseudomonadati > Pseudomonadota > Alphaproteobacteria > Rickettsiales > Rickettsiaceae > Rickettsia > Rickettsia sp. The sequence continues at coordinate 2,101 of NZ_CBCDJS010000041.1, read as the reverse complement.
TTTTTATATTAAAACTAATTATAAAGCTAAAAATTTCCATATTGTAAAGCTGCCGGTAAATAATTTTGAAAATACTAGCTGGAATGATATTTATATTAAGGAGGAACAAGACAAATATTTAAAAAGCTTTGATATTACAAGTAATTATTTAATCTTAAATTATCGTGACCAAGGCTTACCGCTAATTAAAATAAAGCATCTCAAAGATCTACAAGAAAAAACAATTCATTTTCCCGATGAAAGTTTCCAGGCAAGTAGTTTTTCTACAAACTTTGAGGAAGACGATATCAGAGTAAATTACTCTTCTCTTGCAAGACCAAGTACCACTTATAGCTACGATTTTAATAGCGATAAATTAACGATATTAAAGACCCAGGAAATACCATCAGGCTTTAATCCGGAAGAGTATAAAGTAGAGAGAATATTCGCAGATAATGAAGATGTAAAAGTACCTATTACTTTATTCTACAAAAAATCTTTATTTAAAAAAGACGGCTCAAACCCTTTATATTTAATGGGATACGGATCTTATGGGGTTAGCATGCCTGTCAATTTTAGAAATACGGCAGTAACACTCGCCAATCGCGGCTTTATTTATGCGGTTGCTCATATTAGAGGTGGCGATGATCTAGGGCATGATTGGTATGAATCCGCTAAGTTTTTAACCAAAAAAAGAACCTTTGAAGATTTTATAGCTTGCAGTAGAGCTTTAATCAAAGAAAAATATACAAGTAACAATAATATCGTAATAATGGGGGGAAGTGCCGGCGGTATGTTAATTGGTTATGTACTCAACGAAAAACCTGAAGCTTATAAGGCAGCAGTTGCACATGTACCTTTTGTTGATGTTTTGAATACCATGCTTGATGAAAGCTTACCGTTAACTCTTGTAGAATATAATGAGTGGGGCAATCCGAAAGAGAAAGAATATTTTGAATATATTAAATCATATTCCCCTTATGATAACGTAAAAGCACAAAACTACCCTGCTCTATTCATTACTTGCGGTATATCCGACCCTCGCGTTGGTTACTGGGAACCTGCTAAATGGGTAGCAAAATTACGAGAGCTAAAAACGGACAATAATCCATTATTATTAAAAACAAACATGGATACGGGTCATAAAGGTTCTGCAGGTCGTTTTGATTATTTGAAAGAGGCGGCTGACGAATTAGTATTTATTTTTAAGATATTTGATGTGGAAGTTTAGTTAGCAAATTTGTTGCTGGAATCCTGTTATGTCATTCCCGCGAAAGCGGGAATCCATTACTTTAAAGCTTTTTAAAAGCTCGATATATCTCGCTTTACCCTGGATTCCCGCCTACGCGGGAATGACATAGTAACATTACCCAATACAAAAACCATGCATAAAAATTATCTAGAACAATTACAAAAATTACCGATTACTTTAATTTTACTAATTAGCTTAATTTGCTGTATTGGTTTCATTGTGCTTTATTCTGCTGCGAATAGCAATTTACAGCCCTGGGCTTACAAACAAATTATAAATTTTTGCATCTTCTTACCTATAGCTATTATTATTTCATTAATTGATTTGCGAATAATCTTTAGGTTATCTTATATCTTCTATTTTTGCGTATTAGCTTTACTAGTAGCCGTGGAGCTTTTCGGCTCAACTGCCATGGGAGGTAAAAGATGGATCGATATCGGTATAGTTAAACTTCAACCTTCCGAACCGATAAAAATTGCTATTGTATTAATGCTTGCCAGATATTTTCACTCCTTAGCAATTGACGATCTTACAAAATTTCACAAAGTTATCATACCTATTATAGCAGTCTTAGTACCAGCTTTTTTAATAATTAGAGAACCTGATTTAGGTACGGGAATGATTGTCTTAATTGTTTCGGCAATTATATTTTTTGCAGCAGGTTTTAGAATAAAATATTTTATAATGCTGGGCCTCGCCGCTCTTATTAGCCTGCCTATTGCTTGGAATATGATGTATGATTATCAAAAAAAGCGTGTGATGGTTTTTTTAGACCCTGAACATGATCCGCTCGGTGCTAGCTATAACATAATTCAGTCTAAAATCGCTATAGGTTCAGGTAGCTTATTTGGACGCGGTTTAAATCAAGGT
>NZ_CBCDJS010000040.1:0-11511 GCF_965035265.1 Rickettsia sp. | reverse complement strand
AAATGAAAAATATAAATTATTTCAGATAGAATTAAAATATGCTGGAGTATTTAATTTAATTAATATTGATACTGAACAACATCCGATTTTATTATCCGTTCATTGTCCGGCAATGATATTTCCGTTTGCTAGAAAAATTATAGCTAGTTGTACTCAAGATGCAGGATTCCAGCCTTTAATGATTGATCCTATAGATTTTGGTGCCTTATATCATAAGAAAATGTCGGAGCATCAAAACTAAGAAAATCATTTAATTATTTAATAAATTTCGTTTTAAACGCCATGGTTTTTAAATCACAGATAGAGCTTAATAGTAAAAATTTTATCAATTTGATTAAATATTCTTTACTTATGTGATTAATGAATGTATAAAGCACTAGATAAAAAATTATAATTTAGTTAACAATAATTAACTGTAATTAAATTATAGCACAATATAAAAAATGAATTTTATGGAGAAAAATAATGAGAGTTTTGTTAATTGAAGACGAGTCGGAAATGGCTAACTTAATTGAGTTGACTTTAGCTTCAGAGGGGATAGTTTGCGATAAAGCTTCAGTTGGTGTAGAAGGTTTAAGACTTGGCAAGGTTGGTGGTTATGATCTAGTGATTTTAGATCTTATGTTACCTGATATTAATGGTTTTGAGATATTACTAAGATTGCGTGCTGCCAAAATAAAAACTCCAATCTTAATTTTATCTAGCTTGACAGATACGGATCAAAAAATTACCGGGTTCTCTTCCGGAGCTGATGATTATCTAACCAAGCCGTTTGTAAGAGAGGAATTAATTGCTAGAATTAAAGCTATAGTTAGACGTTCTAAAGGGCATGCAGCATCAGTATTTAGATTTGATAAGGTTAGCGTAAACCTAGATACTAGAACTGTAGAAGTCGACAGCAAAAAAGTACATTTGACAAACAAAGAATATGCTATTTTAGAGCTATTAATACTTCGAAGAGGAACTATCTTAACTAAAGAAATGTTCTTAAATCACTTATATAGCAGTGTCGACGAACCGGAAATGAAAATTATTGACGTATTTATCTGTAAGCTTCGTAAAAAATTAAGCGATGCTGCCGGTGGTAGAGATTATGTCGATACGGTATGGGGGCGTGGTTATATGCTAAAAGAATATGATGAATTACAACAAAAAGAAATTTTAGCACAAGGAGCATAAATAATGCCTTTATCTGCTTCTTTACTTGGTAAAAAAAGTACTTATAAAGATAGTTATGATGCAACTTTGTTATTTAAAATTCCACGTATAAATAATCGAAACGAACTCGGAATAAACGGTAATAATCTACCATTTTACGGTGTAGATATTTGGAATACATATGAATTGTCTTGGCTTAATAATAAAGGTAAGCCATGTGTTGGAGTAGGCACTTTTTATATACCTGTAACTTCTCCCAATATTGTAGAATCAAAATCTCTTAAATTATACTTGAATTCTTTCAACAATTTTATAGTCGATTCTATGGAAGAATTGGAAAGAATAATTTTACAAGATTTAAGTAATGCCCTACAAGCTAAAATATTAGGCAAAATATTACCAATAAATACAAAAATAGAGTTTGGTGTTCCAAGCGGTAAAAATATCGATGATTTAGATATAGAATGCAATAATTACGGTCCACCAGATAATAGTTTAATTGAGTATGAGGATGTTTTGGTAGAAGAAGAGATTAATTCTAATTTACTAAAATCAAATTGCTTAGTAACCGGTCAACCGGATTGGGGTACAATCGTTATAAAATATAAAGGAAAAAAATTAAAACATGATTCTTTCCTGAAATATCTAATATCTTTTAGAAATTTTAATGAGTTTGCAGAGCAGTGTGCCGAGCGTATTTTTACAGACATTAAAAATGCTATAAATCCTGAATTCCTTTCTATTTATATAGTATATACTAGGCGTGGTGGGATTGATATTTGTCCCTATCGCTCTCTAGATCAAAATTACACTTTACCTAGCGATAAACGACTTATTAGGCAATAGACTGCATAACCTATTTCTAAAGGTAATTTTCAATTCGGTACTCAAATCCTCACGTAACTAGTATGTACGCTGTGGGTTGAGGCTACGTGTATCTTTCAAATTCCTCTTTATAACAATAGGTTATGCAGTCTATTAATCCACTTTTTTAATCCATAAAAAAATTCCGCTTGCGAGAAAGGCATTGTTTCGTGGATCGAAAAATCTACTCGATGTCATTCCTGCGAAAGCAGGAATCCACTATAAAGCGAGATAAATCGAGCTTTTAGTTTTAAAAACTTGTTATATTTATACTTTTTTGTGGATTCCTGCTTTCGCAGGAATGACATAAAACGATCCATGCAACAACGCTCTTCGCTCCTCGCAATGACAATTAAGATATCTACGCAACAATGCCATGCGGGACTGACATAGAATGCGTTTTTTGAGCCATGCAACAAGACCTAGAAGTGAGCTAATAGAAGTTAGTATAATTTTATGATTCTTTTGTAGGATTTTGTGGAGGCTTTAGGCTTTCTACTATTTTATTCAAGTCTATTTGACTACAGATTCCAAGTAATACGGGATCACGAGGACGAATAGAATTCATATTCCAATGGCTACGGGTTCTGATAGCATCGATAGTAGTTTTAGTAGTACCTATTAGTTTAATTATTTGATGATCCTGGATATTTGGATAATTAGACAATAACCAATATATAGCATCCGGTTTATCTTGACGTCTTGCTATAGGAGTGTATTTAGCACGCTGTTTTTTCTGATTTTTCATCAATTCATCAGCAGGGCTATATGAAATTTGCAAACTAGTATTAGGATCTTTACTGCAACGTTCAATTTCCTCTAAAGTTAATTGACCGTTTGCAATTGGATTTAAACCTTTTATAGATTGTGCTACTTCACCGTCAGCCATACCTTTTATTTCAAATTCATGAATACCACAAAAATCGGCAATTTGCTTAAAAGTTAAAGAAGTATTTTCAATTAACCACATAGCCGTGGCTTTTGGCAGAAGCGGTAATGTTTTTTGCGAATTCATGATAATTGTTTTTTGGCTTAATTTAAGAAGTTATAACAAATAGAGTTATTTAAGTCAATCTTCATTTAGAAACTTAACGATCTCCTCAACTACTTTCTTAGCATCGCCGAATAACATAAAAGTATTATCGTGATAAAATAGTTCATTTTCTATACCTGCATATCCTGATGCCATAGAGCGTTTAATAAACAAAATCGTACGTGCTTTTTCGACATCGAGTACCGGCATACCGTAAATTGGGCTGTTTGGATCATTTTTAGCTGCAGGATTAGTTACGTCATTTGCCCCAATCACAAGTACTACGTCAGTAGTAGCGAAATCTCTATTAATTTCTTCAAGCTCAAGTACCTTCTCATAATCTATATTAGCTTCTGCAAGTAAAACATTCATATGTCCCGGCATTCTACCTGCTACCGGATGTACGGCAAAACGTACATTAATATCTGAACGTTCTAATATATCAACCATCTCTTTTATGATATGCTGAGACTGGGCTACTGCCATACCGTAACCGGGGACAATTATCACCGATGATGCATTAAGTAGTAAATGTGCCGCATCTTCAGGACAGCTTGTTTTTGCTACTTTATCGTCATCTAAATCTTTGTTAATTCCTACAGGGGCAGGTAAAAATGCTCCAAAAATAACCTTGATTAATGAGCGGTTCATAGCTTTACACATTATATAGCTAAGTATAGCCCCGCTACTGCCGACCAAGGCTCCGGTAATAATAAGTAGGCTATTACTAAGCGTAAAGCCAATACCGGCTGCCGCAAAACCTGAATATGAATTTAACATAGATACTATAACCGGCATATCTGCACCGCCTACCGGTATTATTAGTAATACTCCTATTAACAGCGATAAAAAGACTATTAGATTAAATAAAAATATATTCTCTGAACGAATAAATAATATTATCAGAAGAACTAATATTATTGCCGTTAATAAGCATATATATTGCTGACCGTAGAATTTTAACGGGCTACTTTTCATTAAACCTTGTAGTTTTAGAAAAGCTATAACCGAACCGCTAAAAGTTAAAGCACCTATAGAAACGCCTACTGATATTTCGATTAATGAATTAATCGGTAAGCTGCCTGCTATTCCTATAGAAAAATTTTCAGGAGCAAGTATCGTAGCGTAAGCTACAAATACCGCAGCAAGACCGACAAAAGAGTGAAATCCTGCAACTAATTGAGGCATTGCCGTCATGGAGATTTTAAGAGCGATAATCCCTCCGATTACACCGCCCAATAATATAGTGATTATAATGGGTAATTTATGAGTAAAATCCGGTAGGAAAAAAGTAACGCCGACTGCTATCGCCATCCCCAAAATACCTACAGTACTACCTAAACGTGCTTGTTTTTGCGATGATAAAAATTTTAACGATAGAATAAAACAAACAGCTGCAACTAAGTATAATAACTGGATAATCTGTAAGGACATGGGTGGATTACTTATTTTTATGTTATTCCCGTTTTCTTGTGTCATTCCCGCGAAAGCGGGAATCTAGCAAAAACAACCTATAATACAAAAATTACATATTTGATAAAATAAACATATAAAAACTTGTTTTTATATGTTTTACTGGATTCCCGCTTTCGCGGGAATGACATAAGGGGAGTCGTATATTCTCTAAAAATTAAATCCTATACCTACGGAAACTATTAAAGGATTAAGTTTAACTTTAGAGGTCACGGTTTTATTACCTACTAAATTTGGTTTATATTCAAGTTTAGGATTTAAGAAAAATTGTCTTACGTCAATATTGACTAAAGTATCATCTTTAGCATAAAAATCTATACCTATTTGTCCTACTGCACCGTGTCCGTTTCTAATTTTAAGACCGGTAGCTTGAGTAAGCATATAAGAACCGTGATAACCTACGCCTATATACGGTCTTATTCCCCCGTAAGGAGCTATATGAAACTGTCCGGTAATTGTTGCAGGAATCATATAAATAGGCTTGTTTTTTCCTAGTTCGACATTATCAATGCCATAATTATGAGCAACACTTGCAAGAGATGTATACTTAGTGCGTAAAACATTAAAACCAAGCGATAATTCAGTAGCTAAGTAATTATTAAAGAATATAGTAGTAGAGGCATCACCGCCATAGCCGTTTTTTGCAATTGCTCCCACTGGAACGGGTTGAGGAGCTGTAGGAGTAGGTAGTCCTTTTTGTTTAGCGTCCGAAAAAACACCTCCTAAACGTACCTTGAAAACCAAACTTCCTTCGTTTTCGTAATATGGTGTACTATCATAGTCCGGAGCAGAATCTATATCATCATACATGCTTTTAGCAAAACTGCTAATGCTCACACATGATACAAACAGAACTATCCCTATTTTTTTAATTATTCTTGTCATAAATTATAACCTTTACTTGCTTAAAATTGATTACTGTATTATTATATAAACTTTTTATTCTAATCTATAGAAGATAAAAGCCTTTCATGCTAAAAGTCAAGATATTTAAGAGGTTTCTGTAAAAATATTTTAAAGCTAATTAAATTCTTTTTTGCTGCAAATTATAAAATTTTTTTGAAATAGGAACAACTATTCCGGCAAAAATCTTATTAATTTTTGCTATAAAAATTCTGTAATTATCACTTAAAATAACCTATCCAGATAACTTCTTAGTAAAATTATATAGAGTATATATTAATGAATGATACATTAAAAACATATTTAACCGGTATAGGCTGGTTTTTACTTAGCTTAGTAAGTAGTAGTGCCAATGATGTGATGTCTAAATATCTTGGAACTCGTTTACATAGCTTTGAAGTAGCTTTTTTTCGCTTTTTTTTCAGTAGCATAGTCTTATTACCTTTTGTTGCTTATTACGGTAAAAATACCTTAAAAACAAGTCGTCCTTTTGTCCATATATTAAGAGGATTATTATTATTTTTCGGTATGACTTCATGGACTTACGGTCTTACTATTGCTCCTGTTACTACTGCAACAGTAGTAAGTTTTTCTATACCTTTATTTACTTTAATACTTGCCGTATTTTTTCTGAACGAAAATATTATTTGGCAAAGATGGGTAGTAACTATAGTAGGATTTATAGGACTTGTTATCACGCTTAAACCGCATACCGAGGATTTTAATCCTGAAATTTTGTATTTTGTATTAGCGGCTATTTCATTTGCTATGCTCGATATTATCAATAAAAAATTTGTAGTAAAAGAATCAATGATTAGCATGTTATTTTATTCAGCAATAGTAACTGCCGTAGTATCGCTACCCGTAGCATCTCAGTATTGGCTAACTCCGAGTAGTTTTGAATTAGCTTTATTATTTATACTCGGTAGTAGTGGAAGCTTAATATTATTCTTCCTGCTTAAAGCTTTTTCCATGGTAGATGCTACGGCTACTGCTCCTTATAGATATTTAGAGCTGGTAATTTCGGCAATAGCTGCATATTTCATATTTAATGAATTTCCTGATAAAAGTACATTACACGGAGCAATAATAATAATTCCTGCAACTTTGTTTATAATATATTCCGAGAAAAAAGCCATGGGCAGAAAACATGAATCGAAGTAAACTAGTATTTTCAAGCGGTATCGCCAATACTTTTGAATGGTACGATTATGTATTATTCGGTTATTTTGCACCAATAATAGGAGCTAAATTTTTCCCGAATGATGATGCTAATACTTCTTTACTACAAGCTTTTTTAGTTTTTGCTATAGGCTATTTAGCAAGACCTTTGGGGGGGGTATTTTTTGGTGTTATAGGCGATAGATTTGGACGAAAAGTAGCCTTAACTAGTGCATTATTTTGTATGTCTGCTCCAACCGTATTAATCGGAATATTACCGACCTATCATACTATCGGTATCACTGCTACTATATTAATGATTGCGGTTAGAATTCTGCAAGGATTATCGATGGGAGGGGCTTTGACCGGTTCTATTTCCTTTGTTATTGAGCATACTAGCCCTAAACACCGAGGCTTCACCGGTAGTATCTCAATGTCTAGTATATGCTCTGGTTTGTTACTTGGTTCTTTTGTTTCTTATATCGTCAAAAATATTTTAACTGCCGAGCAGTTTGATAATTTTGGCTGGAGAATACCTTTTTTACTTGGTTTTTTTATTCTTTTTGCAGCATTTTATATTAAAAAACATACCCAAGAAACACCGAATTTTAAAAATCTAAGAGAGCAGAAAAAGATTTTACAGTCACCGTTAAAAAAAGTTATTACCAATCATTGGTTTGATATATTAATTTCGATTTTTATTAATGCTCCCGGTTCGATAATATTTTACCTAACTACAATTTACTTGGTATCGTTTTTAAAAATCAGCCGTAACTTTACCGAAAATGAGGTAAATAGCCTTGCTAGCGTATGTTACGTGATTATGATAGCCGTAACTTTATTAAGCGGTTATATATCCGATATTATAGGTCGCAGGAAAATTTTTGTAATTAATCTTATAATAATTATTGTAACGACACCGTTTTTACTTAATAATTTTGAGAACGGTGACTTTACGTACGTAATTATCTCACAATTTATACTCGCTATACTTGCCGCTAGCTATATCGGTCCTGAACCGGCATTGCAAGCAGAATTTTACCCTACAAATATACGTAATACCGCTCTTTCTATTTCATATAACACTGCTACAAGTATTTTCGGCGGTACTACGCCTCTTGTTTTTGAATATTTAGTACAAAAAACAGGTCATGTAACCTCGGCAGTTTATTACATCATATTAAGCTGTATTTTTGCATTGATTGCCTTAGCTTTTTACAAAAATAGAAGTTTAGATAAAATATGAAAAAAATTACAAAACCTGCAAACCTTGTTGAATTTAATGATAAAATTGTAGTCTTTACCCCCAAGAGTTCTTACTATGGTTATGAATATAAAATAACTAACAATGGATTAGTTTTTGCCAGCATTCCACAGGGTAATATCAACCACGCCAAAGCTGTTGAAAAAGTAACTAGTGATGAGGCAATTTCAAGAATAGATATAGACTTATTCGGTACATGCCATAGAGTTACTACGACTGTAACGACTGACCTGCTACAACGAGAAGAAAACGGCTGTTTGGACATGAGGCTTGCTACTGCAGAAGAAATAAATCAATTACAAAAGTTAGTACAAAATAATAAGATGATATTAGCATGCCAAACCAAAGAAAAAACACTAAAGGTTTTAAGTGATTATTTACATAAAGAATTTGCAGAATATGCTAATGAAATTGATGTATTTTCAAGTACTGTAGCACCTCCGTATGAAGTACATGTAAGTGGAGCGAATGGAAATCAGGAATAGACCTATTGCATAACTTGCTTCTAAGGGTAATTTATACGTTGTCCGGTACTCGCATCCTCACGTACTAGTGTGTACGCTGTGGTGCTGCGTTCCGTGTATCCTTTAAATTCCTCTTTATTAATTACATTATGCAAGAGGTCTAATAAATACTTTCTTGTAAATCAATATAACGAATTTAAAAATTTTTCTTGATTTAATAACAAATATGTGGCAAAAAGAGTTTGAAATAAAGTTTTAGACTGTATGAGGGAAAATAAAATTAATCTATTTTTGCTCTTTTTAACTATAAATTATAAGATTTTTTTGAAATAGGAACAACTATTACCGCAAAAATCTTATTAATTTTCGTTTAAAAATATCTAACAGTCTTGCTACTATAGCTCAGGGGTAGAGCACTTCATTGGTAATGAAGAGGTCGGGGGTTCAATTCCCCCTAGTAGCACCAGTTCCTATAAGGGTTTCAAGGCTTTTCAAAAATTTCTTAAAATTCATATGCTCCTTTTATGTTCCAAAACATCTAATTTTTGCATCAAATCTCTTTTAAATCCCGAATTTTAAATATTATAAAAAAACTAACTTTGTATTCTTCTTAAATCAACCTCAACTCATCTATTAATACTTCTAATTAAATTTCTATTGCATTCTTAAAACTCTTTATTATGATTCTGTCTATAGCTCATTTCTAACAAAATATTAAGATTTATAGAATTTAATAAGGAAATAATTATGTTTAAAGGAAATCTACAAGAAGTAACGACAATAAAAACATCGCGTGGGGATTTGATAGAGTTTTTAAGAAAAAAAAGATTTAACATGCAAGCTGATTTTTTAAGAAATGGTGTTACATCGCTTGAGCTTGCGGGTAAAGGAATAGGAGTTAAGGGAGCAAAGTTAATCGCTGAAATACTTAAAGATAATAACTTTTTAACTCAACTTAATCTTGGTGGAATAGGAGCTGAGGGATTAAAGTTAATTACTGAAGCACTTAAAACTAATAACACTTTAACTAAGCTTATTCTTTCTCATAACAAAATAGGATATGAAGGAGCAAGGTTAATCGCCGAAGCACTTAAAGCTAATAACTCTTTAACGGAGCTTAATCTTTTTGTTAACGAAATAGAAGATGAGGGAGCAAGGTTAATCGCCGAAGCACTTAAAGCTAATAACTCTTTAACGTCGCTTAATCTTTCTTTCAACAAAATAGGAGATACAACGATATTAAAAACAATTGATGAATATTTACAAAGAAATAAAACTACTGTAGAGAAAAAAGCAGAAAACTTAAATGCAGAGGGTAATGATTTATGCCATCAAGAAAAATACAGTGAAGCAATAGAAAAATATAAAGCAGCAATAAAAATTAGTACAAAACCTTTATACAAGGAAAATAAAGCAAAAGCCGAAAAGAAATATGAAGAACAGAAGCAAAGTCTGAAACTGAAACAAGAAGCTTCAGTAACAAATAATGAGAATAACCAGCTAGATATAAAAGATTTACCTAAAGCAGCAGAAAAACAAGATACAGCTCTTGTAAGTCTTATGGCTTTGGAAGAAGATATTTACGATTTACTAACAAAAATGATCGATAAGTTAGAAAATGCCGGTACTATTAATACGAATATAATACAAAATAATATACTTAATAAAATACAAAAGTTAGAGAAAAATCAAATTAACTTACAAAATATAGCTAACAATATACAAAGCATTATGAACAGTAATAAAATAACTAGAGGAATGTTGGTTGATTTAGAAGATGAAATTGAGAAGACAATAAAACAGCAAGCTATAATAAATGAGGGTATACGTATAGATAAGTTAAATATATTTAAACAAATAGTAGAAAAGGTAAATATTAACGTAGAAAATAATATAAGCAGCAATAAAGCAGAAATGCAAAATATTATAAATAAAATAATAAACGAAGTATCAAGCTTAACAAATACGTATGATATAGAAAAAATAACGGCTAGTCTGAAAGAACTTACTACAGGAATAGTTACAAGAGGCAAACTTGTAGATGTAGAAGATAAACTTAACGAAATTATATTAGCACAACTAAATAAAAATGCAGTAGTAACGTGTGCAGTAAAAGAAACAATTTACGACAAGCCACTTTTAAATCATTCAAAAAAATTGCTACAAGTTGCCATAGATAGTAAGCTACTAAGCCCTGATTTAATCTATGATGCAATTACTAATAATGATGAGGAGCTTATTTTAGCCGGATTAATGAGTTTAGAAATCTATACGCCTCCTGCCGGTTAATCACATAGGATGTTTTTAGCGGTGTAGAAAGTGTTGAATAAGGACGGGGACAACTCGCCCCCACCCTTTGAGAATAAATTTTTATATTGCTTGTAAATTTTGTTGCATAAAAAAAGTATCGCTTATATACTGCCTTTTTGTAGCTGTGGTTAGCAAATCGTACACTAGTCTGCACCGCTATATGCCTAAAGCTTAGTGCTTTCTATAGCTAAGTTGCAAATAATATAAAATTAGTGTATAGTTTACATTCAAATACAGTAATGATTATTTTCTTATATGATAGACATACTTCTCTTCGTACATATTACTATTGCCATATTGCTAATTATAGTTATTCTGATGCAGCGTAGCGGATCGGACGGAATTAGTAGTATAAGCGGCGGTAATAATATGGGAGTAGTCAGCGCTAAAACAGTCGGTAATTTTCTTACTAAAAGCACAATAATACTTACGGTATTATTTTTAATAAATGCAATAGTACTTGCCAACCTTTCCTCAAAAAAGAAATCTGATTTAGTTTCTAAGATTAATGAAATTGAAGAAAATCAAGCAGAAAATAGTTTACCTATAGCTAAATAGTTACAGCTTTATCTTATTAATATCTCTCATACTTGTCATTGTCTACCTTTGCTGGACATTGTTGCGTGGATCAATTCTCCCTTTGTCATCCCGCGGCTTGATCGCGGGATCCAGTTTAAAATACTAAATTATTAGTATTTTTATTATTTTTCTGGATTGCCACGCAGTCTACGACTATAATAGCCTGAAAAAACTGAACAAAAAAATAGTTAGGTTTGCTTGGTAATAAGTTAGAATAGACCAAATAACTTAAGAGGTAAGAATGACTAAGAAACAGTTTCGGAATTTCAGTGCCGAAGAAAAGACCAAGATAGTATTAGAAT
>NZ_CBCDJS010000039.1:0-11609 GCF_965035265.1 Rickettsia sp. | reverse complement strand
GAAACTGTTTCTTAGTCATTCTTACCTCTTAAGTTATTTGGTCTATTCTAACTTATTACCAAGCAAACCTAACTATTTTTTTGTTCAGTTTTTTCAGGCCATTATAAATTATCGATCAAACTAAATAAACCTATTCCTATTGCTATATGTGTTTCAGGATTGTGGATTAATAAACATCAAGAGGAGTTTTTGTGGCTAATAAAGCAACAAGAAGATGGTTATTTACAAATAACATGGGTTAATCATTCATTCAGCCATCCTTATTTTAAAGATAAACCTCTTGAAGATAATCTCCTTCTTTCTAATAAAGATGATTTTGAAAATGAAGTATTAGAGGCAGGGAAAATATTAGTAAGTTATGATATTGCTCCATCGCCTTTCTTTCGTTTCCCTGGATTAGTTTCTGATCAAACATTAATAGAAAAACTAAAAGATTTAGGATTTATTCCGCTCGGTAGTAATGCTTGGCTTGCTAAAGGCGAAAAAGTTCAGGACGGTTCTTTCATATTAGTACACGGTAATAGTAACGAAAAAGCCGGAATAGATTTAATTATGCCTATGTTACCAGAATTAAAATTACTCCCTATTGAAAAAGCGTTTTTATTACATGACAATTGATTAGTTAAATATTAATTATTTGTTATAATGCTACACAAACGTTTGTTTTCGTCTAATACTTCTAGATTTACTTCGATTAAAGGCGGAGTGAGTAAATGCTTAATGATCTCAGACCATTCTATTAAAATTAAATTACCGTTTAATGCTTCTTCAAATCCAAGTTCATAAATTTCTTCAGGTGATTTTAGACGATAAAGATCATAATGATAGATATAGTCAATTGATCCACGTTCGCTGCTTCGTTGTTCGTCGTCTCGCCTATTAGTATATAGGCTTCGCTCCTCACGCCTGTCATCAAACGAGTCTGAATTGACTAAAGTAAAGTTGTATGCTTTGTATGTTTGCAGTAAGTTAAAGGTTGGGCTTATAATGCTTGTATTTTCACCGCAAAAATATTTAATAATTTCACGACAAAAAAATGTTTTACCGGCTCCAAGGTCACCGTTAAGTAAAACTATATCATTTGGTTTTAAGCTTTGTGCTAAAAGCTTTGCAAGTTTTTTTGTCTCTTCTTCGCTATTTAGTGTATGCATTTTTTAACTTGATTAATCATTTGTAAATATTGATTTTGAAAAGTGTTTGAATCGATATCTTTCACATTCCAATTTTCGCTATTTAATATTATTATTTTAGCGTTTAATTTGTCGTATAATCGTGGATTTTGTTCATTACTTAAAACAAGACATTTGTTATTAGACTCTTTAATTAAATCTTCTAGCTTGCTTATATATCGGAGGCTTTTTTGACTTTCGCTATATAATTTTGCAGTTTTAATATTAGTATTAGCAAAAAAATACTCGCTACTGTCACTTAATAAAATTACGTCTTTTATTGCCCTAAGCTCATTATTTTTAATTTCTTGTAGCTTGTTTAATTCATTAAGTGCTTCTGAAAGGTTATTATTAATATCTTCTTGTAGTTCAGGAAATTTTTTGCTAAATATTTGTGCAAATTCTTGTAGTAAAATCGCAGTATTATTAAGATCAAGCCAAATATGCCAGTTATAGTCGAATGATTTGAATTCACTTAACAAGTCACTCGTCGCTCTCCTATTATCTATAGTCTTCGCTCCTCGCTCCTTGTAATTAAATCCAACTGATTTGACTATATCTTTGATAATGGTTAAAGATTTAATATCACTGATTTTGATAATGCTTTTACTATGATTACTAATTAATTTCTCGGCAAAACCGTCAAATTGTTCATTTATATAAATAGCTATATCGGCATTCTTGACTTTAGCAAGATCGCTTGGCTTTATATTATGGTGATGAGGGCAATCATTATTTACTGCTAAACTCTCTATATCTGCTTTATCTTTAACAAGCATTGAAACAATACTAGCTATTGGTGTAATACTTACAACTATTTTAGGCTTAGCATAGCTAGTAAGGCTGAGGAAGGTAAGGAATATCGTCATTGCGAGCGACTGAAAGGAGCGTGGCAATCTCAGGATTTTAGCACGAGATTGCTTCGTCAAAATTTTCAATTTTTCCTCGCAATGACGATTTAACATACTAGCTCTCATAACTTCTCTAACAACTCCAATTTACTAGGTTTGAAATCCTGCTCTATCCAAAAATTTTTTAGATATTCTAATTTTGTACCTATTTCTTTTTTTTCTATATTCATATTTAATAAATCATTACCGTTTACTTGGAATTTCGGACGTAATAACGTATCATATTTAAGGATAAATTCTTTTACTTGTAAATAATCTAGTTTACCGATTATGCTGGCAGCTAATAAATATTCTGTATAATTCTTTTTTTCAAACCAAATTTTCTTCATATCACATTTAGCATCATTCAGAAAGTTTAGTATCGATAATATTTGCATTGCCTCATGCTTTGAGAATTTCCAGTCGAGAAGAAGCTTTGAATTTACATTTTTTAAATTATATAGTAATAAGGCATAATTAGTTGCTAATTCTAATTCTTTAGTCTGCTCAAAAATTTTTATTTCATAATTTTGGATAGAGAATATTAGTTCTAATATTCCTATTTCAAACATAGCTTCTAAAATTTGTGCTGCTCTTTTTGACACGATAATTTTATCCATCTCGCTTTTTATTCGCTCTCGTGATAAAGTTTTTAAGCCGTCTTTTAAATCTTTACATGCTTTAAATCCTCTATCATCAAGCTGTTTCGCATAATAGCTAGAAAAACGGAAGAAGCGTAGAATTCGCAAATAATCTTCTTTAATTCTATCTAGAGCTTCCCCTATAAATACAACCTTTTCCTCCTGCAAATCCCTAAACCCTTCAAAATAATCGTATATCTCGTTCTTAAATGGACAATAGCTTAAAGCATTAATAGTGAAATCTCGTCTTGCGGCATCTTCGGCGAAATCATTTGTGAATACTACTTTTGCATGCCTGCCATTACATTCAATATCTTTCCTAAGAGTCGTAATCTCAAATTTTTCATTATTTAAAATTGCCGTAATTGTACCGAATTTCAAACCGGTCGGGATAGTTTTTATAGTAGCTTTAGACAAAATATTTGTTACTTCACTCGGTATTAAATCAGTAGCTATATCAATATCGTAGCTATTTTTGCCAAGTAACGCATCTCGCACGCAGCCACCGATAAGCCTTGCTTGTCCTTTTTCATTTAAAAGGCTCAAGATTTTCTTATATTCCTTTGAAGGAATTTTTAATGTTTTATGTATAGTTTGCATTACTTAATTTTACCTATAGTATCGGATAGTTTTTAAAAGAACCTAGGGTCATCAACTCGTTCCTTTATGTCATTCCCGCGTAGGCGGGAATCTAGTACTTTAAAGCTTGTTAAAAGCTCGATTTATCTCGCTTTAGCCTGGATTTCCGCCTACACGGGAATGACATCGAGTAGATTTTACTGTACATTCTTTTTTATTGCAAAAGATAAGTATAACAGGGTTTTTTCTTAAAAAATCTTTATTAATCGTTATTAAACTTCCGCTGCATTTAGCTTTATAATTAAGGTTGATGTGAATTTCGGCGTCTTTACAATAATTGTTCTTATTAAAGATAATTTTTTGTCCATAATTAGTTATAAAAATATTGTCTTTTAAAGGCGATACTAAGCTATCTTTTTGTCCAAACCAATTAGCCCAATATACTCTATTAAATGCCGGTATTTTGTCAGCGTAAATTACTAGTTTATTTTCCTTGTTGTTAACACCTACAGCCATATGATTTACATCAAATATTAATTCCGGCTTTGGAGAGTAAAACATAAATATAAAAGATATTATCATAATTACAAGACCCAGCAAACGCCACGAGGTTTTTCATATACAAATCCAAAAAAAGCCGAATAAAAAAAGTAAAATACTAAAATTGGTGATATAACCGAAATACCATACCGCCGCTGGTAAACTATTAAAATAGGCAGCTGATTTTATTATTATATCAATAAAGAGCCCCATAAGCTTTAGGATATAGCTATCAAACCTAATCATAGTAAAAGGCAGAGATAACAAAGCAAGCGGCATAAGGAAGAATGACGTTATCGGAACAACAATGAGATTAGCGGGTATTGAGTAAGTAGAAAATATAAAGAATTGATTAATTACTACCGGAGCAGTTATAATACTTGCTAAGAAGCTGGAATAAATATTTGAAGCCATGTAAAACTTTACTGCCCCAAAAATGCCTTTATTCTCCCCAATTAGCCATGAATTCTTTAAGTAAAACTCATAACCGGCAACTAGCGATAATACGGCGATAAAGGATAACTGAAAGCTTGGATGAAAAATATATTCGGGGTTTAACGATAATATTATAAAAGCCGCAATTGCAAGTGAACGAAGAGGAAAGCAAGTTCGCCCAATAATAATACCATAAATAAAGATTGCAGCCGTAATAAAAGCTCTAGTTGCTGCAATTTGCATACCGCTTAGCTCTAAATAACTAAAACTTCCTATTAGCGAACAATAGGCAGAGATTAATTTTATATTGAAATTATATGCTAAATAATTTGAGAGATTTAATAAAAATCTTGTAGCAAGGAAAATAATCATCACCACTAAAGATAGATGCAATCCCGAAACACAAAGCACATGCGATATACCGCTTTGCCTCATATCCTGCATGACTTGCCTGTTTAAACCTTTCGTCTCGCCAAGTAATATCGCAGCTGCAAAATTTCCTTTATCTTTTTCTAATTTGTCTATTAAATTATTGTAAATATGAATGCGTATTTTGTAGATAAAGCTATCAAAATTTGTTTCGTTGCGTTCTATAATTTGCGGAGGTGACATCGCATAGCCAGAAGCTCCTATATCTGATAAATAAGCGTAAAACCCAAAATCATATCCACCTGGTAATATACTGGTTTGCGGCTTATAGAGCTTAGCAAGCAAAGTAATTCTGTCATTTACCCTAATTTCTTGTATATGTTTTTTTGGTATACTAATTTTTATTTTCCTTAAATTATTATCGATTTTTTGTATTTCTAGTTCATTTAATACTACTTGTCCTCCTATAATAGTTGGTTTTATAGATTCTATATTGCCGCTAATTTTTGTGATTGTTGGTTTGTAAAGTGTCTTGCCGTGCAAATTTGCCACACGATATTTAGAGATGAATATGCCAAAAATAAAAGCGATAACCATGAGGTAAATAAACTGTAAAAATATATTAGAATTTCTAGTAAAGGTTAATATTAAACAAGCACAAAAAATGATAAAAATTGTTGTAAATGAAAGCTCAAAATCAAGCGAAAAATAAACGATAATACCGCAAATAAAACTAACAAAATACCAAATATTTAAATTATTATACTCTGCTTCCAAAGTTATTTTAAAATATTGTAGCATTTTTAATCAAAAGTTAAAAACGCGCTATATGTCATATCTGTTATATTTTCAATAATTAGAGCAAAATTTTCTTGTAATTAAAAGTTAAGATAAATTAACTTATATATTGCTTTTTATTAACTTACTTATTATAATTCCGAAGTTTATATAAATAAATATTAATTTTAATTGAGATATTTGTAATGAGTAAGTTAATAGAACAAAACCAACCAAAAAAATCAAGATTTTTAAAATATTCTCTCCTTGCCTCTATTTCAGTAGGAGCAATAATTGCAATGCCTTTTGAAGGAATGGCGATGAGCGTTAATCAATTATTTCTTGATGCACTCAATAATAAATTGTTGAATGACTTGTCACAATCAAACGAAAACAAGGATACGACAAATACCCCGCAGCAGATAGGAAAAGTAATGACGGTGCCTTTTGAAGGAGTGGCAAGTAGTGGCAGTACAGAAAGCCTAGTAAGTTTAAGCCAAGAAGATCATAGTAATTCTATAAAGAATGACAATGCTATCAACATATTAAAAAATCGTCCTAAATCTTTTGGTGCTAGTGATAATAAGAAAAAAAGACCTCCTACTAGAAGCAAAACATTTGTAGGCAGTGAAAAAATAGAACAAAGTCAAAATACTTATACTTCTGAACCGACAGTGCAAACGCTTCAAAAACCAGAGAGTATAATAACAGCATCTTCGCCTACTGTTAGCCCAGCTTCAAATAGCTTTGTCACTGCACCTACTATCCAAAATACTACCCTATTATCAGCTCCACAATCACCGGAACATATTTATCAAAATACGCCGCCAAGTACTACGGTATCATCACCGAGTACTCCATATCAGCCTACTCCAAAGTCTAAACCAAATGATGGTGTAAGAGCTAATACAACGCAAAAGCCAAAGGCGGCACGAAAGATATCGTGTAGCGAGCCGCAACAGAAAGTTGCAGTAGAAATTATGAGCCATATACCTGGATATAGGGAAAACGCAGCGAATAAGTTAAGTTCAGTAACAACAGCTATTGAAAAGACATCAGATCAAAAAGGTGGGAAGAAAGCTAGGAAGAAAGCACAGGATATAAAAAAGCAAATAATTTCACAGCAGAAAAATAAAAACAAAATAAAGCAACTTGAAACAGAGTTAGCAAGTAAAAAAAATGAAGCAGATAAATTATCTCAAAAAATAGATATTTTAGTAAATAAGGTAGTTTTAACAAAACCCCAAGAAAAAGCTCCGGTTACAGAGACACCGAAAGCTGGACTATTCTTAAATCAGCAGCAACAACTAGATACGCTTACTCAACAGCAGAGAGTCAATGCTGCTAGACAAGCTAAAGTTAATAGAAAGAAAGCAAAAGCAAATGAAGTAAAAAGAAATAGTGCAGAATACAAAGATCCGATAAATGAAAGAGAGGGAGTTCAATTAGAACAAAATCAACAATATATTGCTGCAGAAAAAACAAAAAAGCAGCAACAAGCAGAGAATGAGCAAAGATCAGAAAGAAAAAAGAAAAGAAAAGAAAAAGCGCGAGATATAGTGAATATCAAGAAAGCTATTGTAGCGAAAATGCAGCAAATATTAAATACTGATACAACATTACATAAGCTGCAAGAATTAAAAGCAGAAGCTATAGAAGATAAAAAGAAAAAACAAGAAGCACAAAATCCGTTATCAGAAATAAAAAAACAAGAAAAAGCTATAAAAACAGCAGCAGATAAAGCTCAAGGAATATTAGAAAAAGCGGAAAAGGAAACAAGTAGAACAGAGATACAAGAGCTGCAAACAAAAATGAACGGTTATTATGAAACAGTAACAAATGGTAAGATTGCCGTAGATATACAAAATCTAGAGAGACTAGTTCTTACTCCGTCAACAACTTCTTCTACTGCTACTATTTATAATAAAGCAAAGCCAATTATGCCGTTAACTCCTGGAGTTCAGGGAATTTTAGGTAAACAACCGGAAGATGAAGATGGGTACTTAGTGCCAATAAAAGCTCAGCCGCAAACTTATATAACAATGTTGCCGACAGACCCTAAAAGTATGGATTCAGGCTTAGGGAGCAGAACTTCAGATACTGAGTTTAGTTCAAACCATAATAGTAATAAAGCATACGAAAATTTGTCGCCGATAGAGCCTGAAAATGAGCAACAACATGAAACGGCCATATCAAGTTCTATGTATAACTATATCCATAATTATATGATGTATAGTGCACAGGAGAGTGATGACAGGTATAAAAGTGCTATGGATAATAGCTTACAGCAGCCAATGAGCTTAGTAACACAAGGCGGAGAGAAATCGTTTATGTATGCAGCAGAGCAAGCTCCAAAAATTACTAATAGCGACATCCAAAGCATGGTATTATCACAATTATTTAAGCTTCAGGATACACAACAAAAAGGTAATTCATATGGTGGTATTCCAAATAATGATGATAATTTAAGCATTCTTTCAAATTTTGAAGAAAAATCAGCAGTGTTACAAACGACGATTACAGATGAAAGCTTGAGATCTGATAAAAATTGGAAAAATCCTGCACCATATTCCTCAAGTCCAGAGTTTGACAAAAAGCAATCAGAGTATTTAGATTTAGCCGACAACATATCTACTCAAAATCCAAAACAATCTGATATATTAGAAGCTCTTGATTTAATAACACCAAAACAAAAGACAACGGCTGCTAAAAGTGACTCATTGAGGAAAAGTAATGTAAGTGGAAGTATTCCGGAGATACAACAACCGCAGTCAGAAAAAATGCATACTGAAACTTTAGATATGCAGAATGATCTAGGGCTAGACTTATCTTCAAAAGAATCACAATTAAAAGAAAAAAGGAAAGCCATAGAAGCAGGATTTTCTTTAAATGAAGAGCATTCAAGCACAGATGTATCATCATCACGTTCCTATTCAGTTGGCGACATAAGCAGTTTACTTAGCGATACAGAGTCAAATCTATCCCGCTCACCTTCAGTTAGTAGCTTAAATGATTTAAGTAGTTCTAATATTATGAAATTAGAAACAACACTTGAAGAGAAAACATTCTATATTAACAAAAATCAAGAACTTTTTTTGACATTATGGCGTGAAGATAACTATGGTCCATTACTCACAGATTTGGGGAATCAAATCTTTAAAGGAGAACAAGAAATACAAAAGTTAGAAGAAGAGAAAAAAATATTAGAGGACAAAGTTACTCCAAATAGCTTAATGGATAAAGCACTAAGGCGTTCACCTTCAGTTAGTAGCCTAAGCAGCTTATCTAGTGACAAAGATTTATTACGGGATAATACAGGAGATATAGGGGCAAGTCATAGTGCAGAATATAGCCGTTCAACTCCAAAACCGTCAAGCTATGTTAGCGATAAAAATTTAAGTGAAAAATTAGCTCGTTTACGGGTATATCAAAAGGTAAAAATTGATAGAAAAAAAGAACTGGAACAATTGCTGAGTACAAGCTCAGAAGCTGATCAAATCGCTCAGCAGATTGAAGAGGTAAAAAAAGGAGAAGAAATTATACGTAAGACCATAGATACATATTTAGCAAATCCATCAATGTTAAATGATGTTTCTTTTGAAGAAATAGATGAAAATCTTAAGCAATTGGGAGCAGGAATTCCCGAATCAGTTATGTATGTCCTTGAATCTGAAGCTCAGGAAGATCCTGAAGCTATTTTGGATGGTTCAACATTACAGAAAATGTTAAGTTCAAATAATGATACAACTATAGATTCTTTGCCATCAGGAGATGAAGAACAAGAAGACACAGAAGTAACAGAATCTGGTATTCAAAAAGCAGGAGATAAAGGGTTACTTGCACTACCTGTATCAAGTAATGATTGTGCATTAGCGTTAAGTGACTGTAGAGAAAAGGAATGTTTAGCATTAGGCGACGGTAGCAAAGATGAGGAAGATGATGAAGGTTATAATTCAGGCTCTGAAGAGGAAGAAGAAACAATTGAGCAATTATCCGATTCTGACGGGGGTAACCTTGAAACAACAGCAATTGATACGGCTATTTCTCTTGAACAGGAAGCAAAAAAAGAAATGCAAACGCAAATTTCAGAAAACGCACCTACTTTAAATCAAGCGAAAGTTGTTAATAGTATTGTAAACAATATGATTCGTAACAGATTAGATGCATCTATAAATATGTCTAATAATATGGTAGCAGTAGGAGCCGGTGATGAAGAGGAAGTCCGTATTAAAAGAGGTTTATGGGTGCGTGGTATGTATGGTATCAACAACCATGGGCGAGTAGAGAATATCAACGGCTATAGAGGTACTAATAAAGGTGCTACTATTGGGTTTGATGTTGAAATCGACAATAATATTGTAGGTATAGCTTACAGTAATGTTCACTCGGTATTTAAATTTAAAAATAGTAAAAATAATGACAAAGAAATTATTGATAGCCATGTAGTTTCTATTTACGGACAAAAAGAATTACCGAAAGATTTTGCACTACAAGCTTTAGTATCTGCTTCTAAAAACTTTATTAAAGATAAAACAACTTATTCATACGGTGATAATAAAATTAGAAGTAATGTAAAGCATCGCAATCATAGTTATAATGCGGAAGCATTACTGAATTATAATTATCTCGTTAAAAACAATCTCGTTATTACTCCAAATATCGGCTTAAGATACGGTAAGTCACGAGACAGGGTATATAATGAAACCGGTATTAACGTACAAGAAATAGCTCTTACAATGAAAGAGAATAACATGTTGTCCGGAATTGTCGGTACTAAAGTTAAAGTACCTTTGAAAGATGCTCTAAAATTTAATAATTTAGGACTAACATTCCAAGGAGCGGTAGAACATAATTTTAAAGAGAAGACCCAAAGAATAAATAGAGTCGTTAAAATATTTGATACTGAATTTAAGCAAAATTATGCAATACCGAAACAACCGAAAACATCCTATAATTTAGGAACAGGTATTATGGGCAGTATCAAAAATACTACTATTTCTTTGGATTATAATTATTATCTAAATAAACATTATCGAAGTCATCAAGGTAGTGTTAAACTTAAGGTAAACCTATAATTTTTATACTTGCAATATTCGCAAAGGTGTTGTATAAAACTTCTAACTTACTGTCGTGCCGTGGTCATAACCACGGTATGACACGATTTTAATACATCTACTTGCCTACTTTAAAATTAAGGCCCCTTCGTCTAGCGGTTAGGACACCACCCTTTCACGGTGGGAACACGGGTTCGAGTCCCGTAGGGGTCACCATTTTATATTTTCCTATAAACTCATAATCTCAAATAATCTAATTTTAAATTCAGAATAAAAATAATAATTGAAAGTAATAACTTATTAATTTATCATATCTCATAAAAATGTGGTTGAAAACACAAAATCATAGTTCAATGTATGTTATACAACCAATAAAATTTTATGAAGTATACTCGATCAATTTGAAAAATTGACTGCGTCGTCTTTGTAAGTCCTCCGGTCCTCACGTATTATTATACGCTGCGGTCCTCGGTTTACAGACCGATTACTCTTTTCCAAGTTGATCTTCGTATACTACTCTTCATTTACTTGTAGTATATACTTATGAAAGCAGATGTGTTTTCTTCAAAAAATCCGGTTAATACAAGTGATTATCAAACAATTATAGCGTGTCTAGAACAGAACGTCCCTTCATTTGTTCATCTAGATTTTAGCAAGCTATCTTTAACGCTTCCGCAGTTAGAGGAAATAGCCGCTAAAATCCAAAATAATAATTTTATCGGTAATGTAAGTTGGGGCAAGATGCCTAATGCTTCTGGCGTTCTTGTACAAAAAATCGAAAGTAAAATTATCTGAAATAATCAAAACTATAAGCACCACCCTACCGACTTTCTACATGGTTTATTTAGTTTACATGCTTATATAGATTCTACGGAAAATGATATTGTAAAATTTACTGTAGAAAAGGAAAATAATGAAAAGGTCAAAACCCGAAATGAACAATTAAAAGACTGGAAACTATTTAAAATATTTAACAAGCCTGAAGTAGGGAGATATTACGCAGTAGCATATATAGTAAATCATATAGTATTAGGTGCAGTAAAAAACTTTTTTAAAGTTTCGTACAAGTTTGCGAATTCAGTAATTTTATTCTTAATCCATCGTTTCATATTAGCCCAGAATTTTTCTATCGGATTTAAATCCGGTGAATATGGC
>NZ_CBCDJS010000038.1:0-11636 GCF_965035265.1 Rickettsia sp. | reverse complement strand
GACTTAATTAAAAATTTTGCTAGGAAATTATATTTGTTTTCGCAGCTTTATATTAATGAACAGAAGCCGGCAGTTTATATGAATTGTTATATTGCTAGTATTAAATTCCCAAAAGTAAGTAATAATGCCGGGGAAATTGAAAAAACCTTGAATATGTTACTTTCACAAAATAATAATTATTATTACCGTGAATATAGCAGCACAGAACATGATTTAGAAAATATAAGAAAATCTAACATTTTGCTTAATTTGCTAAGGAATGCTTTAGCAAAAAAGACTATGCGATTTGCTTATCAGCCTATAATAGATCGCAATACTATGAAGATTCATTATTATGAATGTCTGCTTCGTATACCTGATGAGAACGGTGTTTATATTTCCGTAGGTCCGATAATCCCTATTGCTGAAAATAAAGGATTAATTTTTATAATTGATCAAATTGTTTTGAAAATGACTGTTAACGAACTTGCCCGCAATCCAAACTTAATGTTAGCCGTTAATATTTCAAATATAGGAACGAGCGATGAAGCTTTATGGGAAATAGCGGAAAACTTATTAAAAACTCATAATGTTCGAGATCGCTTAATTATTGAAATTACAGAAACTTCTTTTAACGAGAATTACGATAAAATAACTTTGTTTATTAATAAGCTTCGCAAATACGGATGTAAGTTTGCGTTAGATGATTTTGGTTCTGGTTTTACTTCTTTTAAACAGCTTCAAAGTTTACCTATCGATATTATCAAAATTGACGGTAAATATGTACGTAGTATTACAAGTGATGTACAAAGTAGGTATTTCATAGAAAGATTAATTAAGATTTCGGAAGATTTAAATATTGAAACGGTAGCTGAGTTTGTAGAGAACGGAGAAATAGCTAAATTTTTAATTGATCTAAAAGTCGGTGGGCTACAAGGGAATTTCTATTCCGAAGCAAAGTTTGATAGGATCGATGTCATACCGCGACTTGATCGCGGTATCCATAAAAATAACTTTTAATATCAACGTTTAAGCTGGATACCGCGATCAAGTCGCGGTATGACACAGTTAACACTTGACAGCCTACATAAAAACCTTTATGCAGAACTCAACTTTAAATGATTAAACTTAGATGCTGTTACTTGAATTAAAAAAAACTAATCAAACTTTAGAAACTATACATTTTATAGGCATCGGTGGTGTTGGAATGAGCGGTATAGCCGAGATATTACATAATCTAGGCTATAAAGTACAAGGTTCTGATTTAGTAGAAAATTATAATACTAAAAGGCTTGCAGTCTATGGTATTAAAATATTTTTAGGACATGCTGAGCAAAATATTACTAATGTTTCGTATGTCGTTATTTCATCGGCAATTAACCCAGATAATCCTGAAATAAAAGAAGCGTTAGAACGTAAAATCCCGATTATTAGACGTGCGGAGATGCTCGCTGAGCTTATGAGATTAAAATGTTCCGTAGCAGTTTCGGGATCGCACGGTAAAACCACTACTACTTCTTTAGTTGCTTGTTTATTTGAGGCAGCCGGTTTATGCCCTACGGTTATTAACGGCGGGATTATCAATAATAGATCGACTAATGCATATCTTGGTTCAAGTAATTATTTAATTGCGGAGGCCGATGAATCTGATGCGACATTTATTCATATTCCATCAACTATTGCGATAATAACTAACATTGATCCAGAACATTTAGATTATTATAAAGATTTTGAAACATTAATTAGTGCTTTTAAAAGTTTTATTACCAATCTGCCGTTTTGCGGTTTTGCAGTTTGCTGTATCGATCATAAAATAGTTCGTAAGTTAGTAGATGATATTACCGAAAGGAAGATTGTTACTTACGGAATCGATTCGGAAGATGCTCATATTATAGCATTTAATATTAACACTGATATTGCCTCTTCTACTTTTGACGTAAAAATTAGTCTACCAAATGTACTAGGTACAACGATTATTGAAAAAATTACTATTCCAACGCCCGGAAGACATAATATTTTAAATAGTCTTGCTGCAATCGCTGTTGGGATAGAATTAGATTTCGGTATTAAAGCTATTAAAAACGGCTTCAATAATTTTAAAGGAGTGAAGAGGAGATTTACTAAAGTAGCTGAATATAATAGTGCGGTGGTTATTGATGATTATGCTCATCATCCTGAGGAAATCAAAGCAACGCTTGCTACGGCTAAAAATATAGCAAATAAACAAAACGGTAAAGTTATTGCTATTTTTCAGCCTCATAGATATTCAAGGATGCAGCATTTATTTGATGATTTTATGGTTTGCTTTAATGATGCGGATATGATTTATATTACCGATATATATGCCGCAGGAGAAGAGCCTATAGAAGGAGTTACAGGACAAAGTTTAGTTGATAAGATTACTAAGAATAAGCATCACGATAAGGCAAATTTTCTAGCAGAACTAGATGATGCGGTGGAAATTATTATAAGTAACGCAGATGCAGGTGATATGATAATTATGATGGGAGCAGGTAATATTTCAAGTTTTGCAAATGAATTAGATAGGAAGTTGTCCTCTCGTACTTGAGTATGCCAAGTCGTCATTGCGAGGAGGGGCAAAGCCTCGACGCGGCAATCTCATGAAACAGTACAAAATTCCTGAGATTGCCACGCAGCCTACGGCTGCTCGCAATGACGACTTCTAACAACGTCACACAAGAAAAAAGATAACAGTAAAGATATGTTAATTTTACCGATAATAAAAGGTGAGTATAAAAAGGACTATAATTTAAAACACTTAACATGGTTTAAAGTAGGCGGGAATGCCGAAATTTTCTTTAAACCTTTAGATAGCGAAGATTTAGCAAGTTTCTTAATACAAAATAAGCAAAAATTACCTATAACTACTTTTGGAGCGGGCTCAAACATTATTATAAGAGATGGCGGCATAGAAGGGGTTGTTATAAAACTTGGTCAGAATTTTAGTAATATTGATTTTATAGATGATAATCATTTGGTAGTAGGTAGTAGCTGCCTTAATTATAATTTAGCAAAATTCTGTCAAGCAAATTCTATTTCCGGTTTTGAGTTTTTAGTAGGTATTCCAGGTACTATCGGCGGCGGTATTGCTATGAATGCAGGAGCTTACGGCTCTGAATTTAAAGACATCATAGTTAGAATAGAAGCGATTGACTTTGCAGGAAACTTTCAAGCATTTACTAACGAAGAAATCGGTTTTAAATATCGTAGTAATAATTTACCAAAGGATTTAATTATTCTCAAAGCTGTTTTTAAAGTAAATAAAGGCGATAGTGAAAATATATTATTACGGATGAATGAAATAAATAATGCAAGATCATCGACGCAGCCTATTAAAGAGCGTACAGGCGGTAGTACTTTTGCAAATCCTGAGGGGCTTAAATCTTGGGAACTTATTGACAAAGCAGGACTTAGAGGCTATAGAATAGGCGGTGCTTCGATGTCGGAGCTTCATTGTAATTTTATGATTAATAACGGTGATGCTACTGCTAAGGATTTAGAAGATTTAGGTGATTTCGTCCGGCAAAAAGTATTTGAAGATAGCGGCATTAAGTTAGAGTGGGAGATTAAGAGAATAGGGAAGTCGCGATGAGGGTTTGTGTCATTCCGCGACTTTGTTGCATGGCTCGAAAAACCTACTCTATGTCATCCCCGCGGAGGCGGGGATTCAGAAAAATAACTTCAATATTGATACAGAAGTTACATATTTGGCAAAATAAACACATAAAAAACTTGTTTTTATGTGTTTTACTGGATTCCCCCGCCTACGCGGGAATGACATAAAACGAGCCATGCAACAACGCTGACTTGATCGCGGGATCTCAGGAGACAGCCTTTGATACAAGATCCCGCGATCAAGTCGCGGGATGACAAATAATAAAAGCAAATAATATGAAATATCAAACAGATTGGGTGGAACACTCTGTAGTCAAAACATTAAGTAGTAATGGTAAAAAGCATATAGCGTTAGTTGCGGGCGGTATGTCTGCCGAGCGTGAAGTATCTTTGGTGTCAGCTGAAGGAGTTAGTAAAGCCTTAATTGAATTAGGATATAAAGTAACCTTTATCGATATGGGAGGGGATATTGCAGTTAAATTACAAGAAATAAAACCTGATATTGTTTTTAATTGCCTGCACGGTACATACGGTGAAGACGGTTGCTTGCCCGGGCTGCTTAATATAATGCGGATTCCTTATACTCATAGCGGGGTGTTATCTTCAGCTTTAGCATTTGATAAAATACATTCTAGGAGCTGGTTTTTAACGAATGATATTAATATGGCAGAGAATATTGTAGTAAGTAAAAGCGATAATATAGGGGGCGATCCTATGAAGCGACCATATGTGGTCAAACCTCTTACGCAAGGATCAAGTATCGGTGTTGAAGTGATATTTGAGGAAGATAATTTTAATTTTGCCGATTATGATTTTCCTTATGGTGATCAGGTAGTAATAGAGAGATATATAAAAGGACGAGAATTGCAAATAGCGGTATTAAACGGCAAGGCTTTAGGAGCTTTAGAGATTAAATTACTAAAGAATCGTTTCTATGATTATGAAACTAAATATACCGAAGGATTTGCCGAACATTTATGTCCTGCTCCGCTACCGGCTGATTTATATGAGAAAGTGCTTATAGAATCGGAAAAAATTTATAAAACAATGAACTGCCGAGGTCCTGCTAGAGCAGAATTTATTTTAGAAGACCAAACAAACAAATTATATGCTTTGGAGATAAATACTCACCCGGGTATGACACCTTTATCAATAGTGCCGGAAATTGCAGCTTATGCAGGGATAAATTTTACTAACTTAATTGAAGAAATTATAAAGACGGCAAGCTTTGAATCATGAGAAAAAAAACAAGCTCAAATAAAAAAAAACAGACAAAAAAAGCTAATAATATCTCATTACGCCGAAAATTAGGGTTAATTTATAAAAAAACAATATTAGTAGTTAAAATTGCTTTAATTATTTTTATATGTTTGTTTGCTTTTACAAAATATTTTGCTTCTCTCAAGACCTACTTAACCACAAATATATATCAAACAACGACAAAACTTGGTTTTAAACTCGAGAATGTTATAATTGAAGGACAGCAAAATGTCGATGAGCCTACAATATTAAAGGTTTTAAATGCAAGCAACGGTAGTCCTATTTTTGCTCTTAAATTAGACGAAATTAGAAATAATTTAAAGAAAAATAAATGGATTAAGGAAGTATATGTCGGTCGAAGATTACCAAATACGATATATATCAAGTTATTTGAAAGAGAACCTATTGCTATTTGGCAAATCAATAATCAGCTTTTCTTGGTTGATGAAGAAGGTTACGAAATTAGTAAAAATATTCAGCCTTTTCCTCATTTATTACATGTTGTAGGGGAAGGGGCAAATATATATGCAGGTAAATTAGTAAGCGAGCTACAGAAATATCCAGCATTAATGAATAAAACTTCAGCTGCTATAAGACTCGGAGATAGAAGATGGGATTTAAACCTTAAAGGTAATATAAGTATTAAGTTACCTGAAAAAGATTTTGAAGAAGCATTAAAATATGTTGATGCACTCAATAAAGCTAACAAGCTATTTAACCAAAATTATAAGGTTTTGGATTTGAGAGATAGGAATAAGTACTATATAGAGAAGTACTGAGAATCGTCATTGCGAGGAGAAACGTAGTTTCGACGTGGCAATCTTGTCAAGCATCCTGAGATTGCTTCGTCGAATTACTACGTAATTCTTCTCGCAATGACGTTTTTGGAATAACAAACATAAAAAAATGAAAGAGAAAATATCAAATTTTGTGACACTTGATTTCGGCAGTAGTAAGATTGCTGTCATTGCTGCCTATATTAGTAAAAAAGGTGAAATTAAAGTAGCAAGCCAAAATTTGCATCATTCTAAAGGTATTAAATCAGGAGCTATATCAGATTTAAAAAATGCTGAAACTAGTATTGTTTCCGCAATTTATGCACTTGAAAAAGATTGCGGTAAAAATATAAAAAAAGTTATATTATCGTTATCAGGTGCGGATACTAAATCTTATTATATAAATTATACAATTAAAGTTAACGGTCAAACCGTAACGCAGCAAGACATTAAAAAATTACTACAAAAAGCATTACTTGAATTTAAAGTTAAAAACCAAGAAATTATTCATTATTTTCCTCTTGAGTTTACCCTTGATAATAATTCAGTTGAAAACCCTATAGGTATGTATGGTAGAGAACTTAGTTGCGAATTGCATATTGTGGCAGCTAGTTCAAATATGCTATCAAATATTGTACAATGTTTTGCTAAATGTCATGTTGAAGTCACAAATATTACTCTAGCAATTTATGCTTCTGCTATAGCTTGTCTTACGAATGACGAAAAAAATCTTGGTTCGCTTATCATCGATATGGGCGACAAAACTACTTCTCTCGGTATTTTTTTTGCAGGTAAATTAATATATACGGGGCATGTAAATATAGGTAGTTTTCATATTAGCTCGGATATTGCTAAAGTTTTCGGTATTGATCTTGTTACGGCAGAGAAATTAAAGATTTTATACGGTAACGCAGTTATACCTTTATTTGAAAAAGATAGCATTATAAATATGGATGATTTTCAAGTTGATACTCATCATAATTTAAATATTTCCGTAACAATTTATAAATTGGCTGAGGTAATAAGAGCAAGAGCCGAAGAAATATTATCAATGGTAAAAGCTGAATATGATAAAGCGACAAAAGGGCAGGTTGAAGTTTTTAGAGTTGTAATTACCGGCGGTGGGTCTCAGCTTAGAGGACTTAAAGAGCTTTCAAATAAAATTTTTGAAAAACAGAGCAGGATTGGTAAACCGGAGATTATTGCCGGTTTTACAGAGGATTATAATCCGGCGATGTACTCAGCAACTATAGGGATGCTAAAGATTCATGCACTAAAACAGCAAAAAGAATTTGCTCATATTAGATTTGATGAAAATAGCGGCTTCTTTAAGAAAGCTTTTGATTGGTTTAAGGAGAATGTTTAGAGATTATTGGAGAGATATCAAATCGTCATTGCGAGGAAAAATTGAAAATTTTGACGAAGCAATCTCAGAAGTATTATTTCATGAGATTGCCACGCTCCTTTCAGTCGCAGCGTTGTTGCATGGCTCAAAAAGTGTACTCAATGTCATTCCCGCGCAGGCGGGAATCCAGCATAAAGCGAGATACATCGAGCTTTTAATTTCAAAAATTTGCTGTATTTATACTTATTTTTTTGGATTCCCGCCTGCGCGGGAATGACATAGAATAAAAATTGTCTGGTACTATAGAATAAATCACGAGATGACAGAGAGGAATGACATTGCTAAGAATTAGTATTAGATTTCTGTCTAGAGCAAATTAGTATATTTCCTTTGACTTCGGTGATGAAGAGTCGGTCGCCTGTTTTTGCATCGATTTCGTTTGGTATAAGATAAGCATTCATAATAGCACCGGACCATTTTACTTGCCCCATAGTATCAGAAGAGACGGTAGAACTATAAACCTCTACCGCTTTGCCTATCATATCCGAGTAATTTTCTGTTTTATCAGTTTTATTATAAACATATTTTTTAAGAGGATAATATAATATGCAAAACCAAATAAGCGATAACATACCAAAAATCGTTATTTGATTTGTTAAGCTAACTAGAGGATAGTTATATACCACAAGAGTGTTTGATAATGCTCCAAACCCAAAAAATAAGAACCCGATACTTGGAGCTGCAAAAAATTCAATAGCTACACAAATTATGCCGATTATTAACCATATTTCTGTAAGGTAATTATTTATCATGAACATAAGTTTTTAAAAATAATATTACATCAGCTATGTCTTGCGGTTTTGATATACCGGCAAAGGACATTTTAGTTCCCGGTACATAGCTACTTGGTTTATGTAAGAAAGCAAATAAACTATCATCATCCCATACGCCGCCAAGTTTTGATAGAGCAGGGGAGTATTTATAGTCTGTTAGGCTTGCTTTAGGGCGACCAGCTACATCCCACAAGTGAGGTCCTAGTTTATTTGGACCGTCTTTATCAAGAGAATGGCACATTAAGCATTTTTTTGCTATCGCGCGGCCGTTATCGGCGTTAGCAGTCTTCATCAATTCCGGTATATTTACTGGTGCTTGCTCTAGTGCCGTAGTACCTTGATTTTCTGATGATTCGTGAACTGCAACGCTGTAACCGCGATGCAAAGTTTGTAAATTAGGTTTATACAGTATATTGGCAACAAACCCAACCATCATAGCAATTAAACTAGCAAATAAGATGGCTGCAACAATTTTATTTAACTCTTTTCCAGACATTTATTTTGTTTTTTTATTAGAATTTATACTATAATTTAAGTTGCAAGAGAAGTTAATTAAATAAATAAAAGAAAAATTTATAAAAATATTTGCTCTTTGGAGAAAAAAATAAATGTCTGATTCAAAAAAATCAAGTATTAGAAAAATATTTAATAAGTTGAAATCTTATTGGACCAGTTTTAGAGAAAGCAAAATAGGTAAAATATTATTTAGTAATAGCTTAAGTTATGCAGTTTCCGTAGCTTCTATAGCAATTGCAGTTTCCGGACTTTTTACTCCTATATCACCGATAATTATAGCTGTAGCTGTTGTTTCAGGTGTTAGCGTAGGAATTCAAGCTATAAACGAGACTTTAAAAGTGCATAGTTTGCGTAAACTTCATAAAGAGAATAATTTATTAGTACATAACAGAAATGCTAAAAGTCAGCAAGATTATATATTATCATTAGAACCAAGCTTAAAAGATATTTTGAAAAATGAATTATATACGCCGCAAACGGCAGGTAAGGATTCTACTCAAGATAAGTATCAGTTAAATGTAAATAAATTGAAAAGTACAGGACGAATATTTAGAAATAATATAGGTGGAGCCGCAAATTTGGCTGCTTCTATTATCAAAGGTGCTAGCGGTAATGTGCTTGATATATTAAAAGCTACGGGTTACGGCATAGTTACGACCGCATCATTAATTATCGACGGTCTTACTGAAAAGGAGAAAATAGAAATAAAAGCAATATTTAAATTAAATATAAATGAAGAATATAAAAAATAAGATACTCCCACATATGAAAATTTAGAACAATTAGAGAATTATACTAAGAGTCAAGTATTACAAACATTAGCTTTAAAAAAATTAATAACGGATAAGAATTATTGGAGTATGAATAAAGACCAAAAAATACAAAAATTTCGAGAAATAAGAGGCAGTTTTAATTTTGAAATAAAAAGAAACGGTTTAGAAGAATTTTTTAGAAAAAATAAAATAACAATGGATAATAGAAAAGAGAGTTATGTTAAAGATATTAAAAATGTAATGAATCCATTTTATGAAAATCCTAGTAAAGCCGAAGGATATAGCCCTTTAACTAAAGCTATGGATAAAGATAAAGTTAATAATGCTGAAACAAAAAAGACACAAAGTGTAAGGTCAAAAGTGACGCAAAAAAGGAAACGAAATTTAACAATATGAAATGATTATTATAACTCACTGCTAGTTACAAATTTGTAAGAGGTAGTATCGCTAAATATTTTATGCAATAATTCATTATTAAGAGCATGGCTGGTTTTATAGCCATTAATTGCACTTACAATGTTAGTACCGCTGGTATATAAATCGCCGAATAAATCTAATAATTTATGGCGAACAAATTCATCTTTATAACGCAAGCCGCTTGGGTTCAAGATTTTATCTTGCTCGTCTATTCCTATCGCATTCTCAAATGAAGCACCTAGGGCAAGTCCTTTGCTTTGCAAATAATTAAGATGTTCCATAAAGCCAAAAGTTCGGGCATCTGCAATATTTTTAGTAAAAGATTCCTGGTCTGAAAAACTTAGATTTTGTTTGCCTATAGCCTTACTGCTAAAATCAATGGTTAAATCTACAGTCATATGACTAGAAGGAGTGCAATATAATTCGCAATCTTTATGAACTACCTGTATATCTTTTAAAATTTTCAGATATTTTTTAGGAGCATTTTGTAATTTTTTTCCTGCACATTCAATCATAAACACAAAAGGTTTACTACTGCCGTCCATGATTGGTACTTCAGGACCATCGATTTTAATAATTGCGTTATCGATTCCGCATCCCCAAAGTGCTGCCATTAAATGTTCAATTGTTGAAACTTGAACTTTATAATCATTGCTTATAGTGGTGGATAATAAAGTATCAGAGACGTTGAAATAACTAGCCTCAATATAGTTCATTTCGGAAGATATATCGGTTCTAATGAAGATAATGCCGGTATTTTCTTTAGCAGGCTCTAGAGTTAACTGTGTACGTTTTCCTGAGTGAACACCGATCCCGTAACAACTAACCGGTTTTAATAATGTACTTTGCTGCATGCGAGGCTATAAAAAATATATTTAAAATATTAATATTTTATGCCGAATTATACAAGCTATATTATGTTACAAAATATTACACATATACTCATATCACGCTTGTCATGCCGTGGCTTGACCACGGCATCTAGTTTAAAATACTAAAATTATTATTAGTTTAAATTATATTTCTGGACCCCGTGGTCAAGCCACGGGGTGACATTAAAATTTATACAATTTATACTTAATAAAATACCAAAAATGATAAGCCACAAAACTACCGACTACAGCAAAAACAGAAAATAAGAAATCACTGCCGTTAATAGTGCCGTAAGGTACATGAGATGATAAAGCTCCGGCATATATACCTATGCTACACATTGAAAAATATGAAAACAAAGCTGTTCTGAGTTCGTAATCTCTAAATTTATCAATTAATATTAAAATATTGCAAATATAAATGGATCCTAAACAACTACCGATTAGTATTATATATAATATATTAAGGTTTTTACTAGTTCCATGAAGCGGTAGTAAAATAAAGCAGATGAGTAAAATTATAGTTAGTGATAAATTAGCCAAATATTTATTTACTTTGCTTAAGATGTAGCATATAGGAATTATAGAAAAACAGATTGCTAGGAAAATATATTTTAGTATGAGTCGTAAATTAATTAATGCTAATTCTTT
Organism: Rickettsia sp.; assembly: GCF_965035265.1. NCBI lineage: Bacteria > Pseudomonadati > Pseudomonadota > Alphaproteobacteria > Rickettsiales > Rickettsiaceae > Rickettsia > Rickettsia sp. The sequence continues at coordinate 578 of NZ_CBCDJS010000038.1, read as the reverse complement.
CTTTAATGCGAAAGCTTCATAATACCATAATATATCCAAGGTAACATAAGCAACTACGAAGCCTGTCAATAATTGTAATTCGACATTTTTTATTAAGGATGAGAATTTTGAATTTAAATTTAATTTATGAGATGTAGGATTATAATGCAGAAATTCTGTTAGAATATTGATGCAATATAACAACGCACAAATTACTATAGTATTATTTGTCGGTTTTATAAATGGATTTAATAAATCTACCATTAAGTTTCCAGCTGCCCATAACAACAATATACAAGCTAAAAAAAAATATTTCTTTTCTTTGCTACTCTCAATAATGTCTAATGTTATAGAGGTGAAATATGAAAATATTCCAAAATTAATTAAAATAAAATTAATTTTAATCAGGGTATAATTATTCAATAAAATTAGGTTTATTGTACAAATAATTAATAAAGATAAGCTAATTAAAATAATTTTTTTATTACTTAATTTATTAATCAACTGTGTTAAGGCAAAGCCTGCGATTATCGAGCCTATAAATTTAGTTTGATTTATATGATTTATTTGTTCTCCGCCTAGATTTTTATTTATCAGTA
>NZ_CBCDJS010000037.1:0-11645 GCF_965035265.1 Rickettsia sp. | reverse complement strand
GTTATCGGTAAAGTAAGTACCGTGCAATCAGGTCTTACGTTAGAATCATTAAATGAATTAATAGAAAAAGCTTTTAAAATAAAGAAACTAAAAGCCTTATGTTTAATTATTAATTCTCCGGGAGGTTCGCCTGTACAATCTGAGCTTATTGCAAAACGTATTCGTGACCTTGCTAAAGAAAATAAAATAAAAATTTATAGTTTTATTGAAGATATGGCAGCTTCAGGCGGATATTGGCTTGCTTGCAGCGGAGACCGGATATATGCTTTGCCAAGTTCGGTTATCGGTAGTATTGGAGTAGTATCAAGCGGCTTTGGTTTTCATGAAGCGATGAATAAACTTGGAATAGAGCGAAGAGTTTACACAGAAGGGAAAAATAAATCGGTATTAGATCCTTTTCAGCCTGTTAACAAAGATGACCTTAAAATTATAAAAAGTCTACAAAAGCAGGTTTATGAGCATTTCGTAGATTATGTTAAAACAAGAAGAGTAGGGAAGTTAACACAACAAGACGAAATTTTATTTAACGGTGAATTTTGGGCAGGACAAACGGCTCTTGATTACGGCTTGATTGATGGTATAGGGGATATGTATAGCGTGATGAAAGAAAAATTCGGCGATAATATTAAGTTTCAATATCTGTGTGCTAAACAGCCTTGGCTTAAAAAGAAACTTGGCATGGGAAGCAAGATATTAACCGATAATTTTGCTAATTCTTTAATTGATGCCGTTGAAAATAAAATTATTAACGATAAATTTGATATAAAATAAATAGGCATTGCCTAAAAAGAGTTGATCTAAAGTTTCTATGTCATTCCCGCGAAAGCGGGAATCCAGAAAAAAGCGAGATAAATCGAGCTTTTAATTTTAAAAACTTACTGTGTACGCACCTTTTAATTACTGGATTCTCGCTTCCGCGGGAATGACACCTGAAGGCTAAACTATACTATAAAACAACTTTTTTTAGGCAATGCCAATAAATGTACCAGATCAACTCTTCACCTATGAGAAGTATTATGAATATAACGCAAGTTAAAATTAAGAAATTAGAAAATTTTTCAGGCAGTTTGCCGGAATATGCTACAGAGCATAGTGCGGGGATGGATTTAATAGCTGCAAACGACCAACCTATAACAATAAAAGCAGGTAGTATACAGTTAATCCCGACAGGCATTGCTATAGCACTACCGGACTCGTTTGAAGCACAGATAAGACCTCGTTCGGGTCTTGCCGTTAAACACGGTATTACGGTTGCTAATTCACCGGGTACTATTGATGCAGATTATCGAGGTGAAATAAAAGTTATTCTTATTAACCTCGGCACAGAAGATTTTGTTATAGAAAAAGGCATGCGAATTGCACAGATGATAATCGCAAAGTATGAACGTATATTATGGGAAGAAAGTAGCGCGCTTGAAGAAACGATGCGTGGTAGCGGCGTTTTTGGTTCGACTGGTGTTTAAGGGTTCTAAAAACGTCATTGCAAGTGGGCGTTGCCCTAATCGTCATTGCGAGCGACCATAGGGAGCGTGGCAATCTCAGGAATTCTTCCTAAGATTGCTTCGTCAAATTACTTCGTAATTTTCCTCGCAATGACGATTATGTATCCACGCAGTAAATCATAAAACTTATGAAAATAAAATTATTAATTACGATATTCTTGTTAGCTTTGAACTGGATTCCGTGGTCAAGCCACGGGATGACAACTGGGGTAAATGCTAATTCCGGTCCTGTAGATAATATAAAACAAATTTTTACCTATATCGATCAAAAAAACTGGTCACAAGCTGAAGATTTAGCTTTAGAAGTAAATAATAAAGCTTTAACAAAAATCGTTTTTTCACAAAAATTTTTGAATAATAAATATTCAGATAATAGTTTTGAGCAGGTAATAAAGTTTTTACGTGATAACCCAAATTGGCCTCAAAATAAACTACTCGAAGAAAGAGCCGAAGAATATCTAAATAATAATACAAATAAAAAAGTAATTTTTGATTGGTTTAGTAAACATCCGCCGCTTACTGGTAAAGGTTATAAGTTTTATGCGGCTGCTGCAAGTAGCTTAATTAAAGATCAGAAAATATTATTGCCTATTATTAAAGAAGCATGGATATATGCCAATTTCATTCCTGAAGAAGAAAAGGCATATTATAGTAGATGGCATAAATATTTAACTGCGAGTGATCATTTAGAGCGAATAGAAGAACATTTATGGAAAAATGATATTAGGTCTGCTGAGCAGTCGCTAAAATATGTAGATCAAGGCTATCGTAATTCTTTTAAAGCACAAATTGCGATTATAGGTAAATCACCAAACGCTGAGAAGCTTTTTAGAAGCGTTCCTGAAAAATATTATACTTCCGGTTTGTTATATCGTTATTTAGATTCTAAGAAAACGCAAAAACCGACAAAGGAAGATATTACCTTATTTAAGAAAGCCAAAAATAACCGTAAGCATTTTGCTAAATGGTGCCGCATTCAATCTTATTATGCTCGTGAATTCATCGATTACAAAGATTTTGCTAATAGTTATAGAATGGCAACGCTTCCTTTTGCTACTTGTCCTGAAACTATAAGAGAGCAGGAGTGGCTTGCAGGTTGGCTTTCTTTAAGCTTTTTAAAGAAGCCGGATCAAGCATTAGTACATTTTAATAAGTTTATTAAGATAGTTAAAACCCCCATTAGTTTGGCGCGTGGATTTTATTGGTTAGGCCGCAGCTATGAAGCAAAAGGCGATAAGCAAACAGCTAAGAAATTTTACGAGCAGGCAGCCAAATATTCTTTTACCTTTTACGGACAGGTAGCAAATATTGAATTAAATAGGACAAAGTTAGTTTTGCCTCCTATTCCCGTAATAACTTCTGAAGAAAGGAAAAACATAGAAAATAAAGAGATTATTAAAGCAATAAAATTGCTGGTTAAATATAATAAAAACCATTTAGCTATGATATATTCCAAAGCAGCGATTACAAATACTAAAAACCCTACGGAAATTCAAATAATTGTGAATATTATTAAGGGATGTAATAATACCCATTATATGGTTGATGTAGCAAAAATTGCTGCTCAAAATAACATTTTTATTTCAGATTGTGCTTTCCCGACGCCTTATAATCTAGCAGGTTTACCTATCTCATCTCATTTAACTTATGGAATAATTAGACAGGAATCGGTTTTTGATCATTCGGCAATAAGTAGTGCAAGTGCTATGGGCTTAATGCAGCTTATAGAAAAAACTGCTTGCGATACTGCAAGATCTATAAATGCTAAATGTAATGTAGCGGATTTAACTAGGAATCCGGTATATAATATTAAACTTGGTACTCATCATTTTAAACAATTGCTAGGTGACCATAGAGGCTCTTATATTTTGTCTATTGCTTCTTATAATGCCGGAAGTCATAAGGTAGTAAAATGGATTGATAGATTCGGTGATCCAAGAGATATAAAAGATACTAGAAAAATCGTAGATTGGATAGAGCTTATACCTTATCGTGAGACAAGAGATTATGTTCAAAGAGTACTTGAAAATATTCAAATTTATCGTATAATTTTAGGTGAAAATAATACTCTAAAATTCAAACAAGACTTACATGCTTGTGATATATCAAAAAATTAATTTTTCTTAGTGCTTTATTTTGACATATGGTAATATGTAGGTATGATACGGAAACTAATTAAAACATAAATTAAGGAGAAGATTATGAAAAAAATAGAGCAAGGCATTAAAAAACAGCGTAATGATACAGATCCTCAAGTAAAGAAATATAAACAAGATCTTGATGTAATCGGCATTGGATATGACCATAAATCTGCACATTGTGAAGTTCCGAATCATGCTACTGGCGGGTTTGAATATTTTAAATGGGACTGGATGACAAGCACTACGGGTAGTCATTCAGAAATAGTACAAATATTTAAGAAAATAGTAAGAACTTTAAAAGAAACTAAAAATAACCCGGCCCAGTATGAAAACTTAGTATCTAACTTGGATGCTAGTACTAAAAATGCACTTGATGTTAATATTAAGAAGTATAATATTACTGTACCGACACAAGATACTAATAAGTTAATAGATGAAGTATTAACAGGAATGCAAACCTGGTTAGATACAAAAAGTCATATCCCTATAGAACTTAAGCAAAAATTCTTAGAGTTAGGCCCTAATAATTTAGAAAAGTTTATAGAAAGTGCTTTTAATAAATTTAACAATAAATGGACAGTTAAAGAATTTATTAATAATGCTTTTGTACCACCTAGAGAGGAAAGTAACAAATATCTAGCTGATAGTGGTTGTGATTCAGCTGAGCAGTTATGGACTAAAATGGAAAACCCTAGAATAAGCGAGGCTTTAAATAAAGCTACAACGTCGAGTGTAAGCTCTAGTGACTTTAAAGGTAACACGTCAGATGAAGATTCCGATGATGATATAGAAGTTATATCAAAAATACCTGGATCTGATGAAGATTCCGATGATGATATAGAAGTTATATCAAAAATACTTGGATCTGAAGTAACGTTTACTAATGGTGCTAAATATGAAGTTAAGAAGATTATAGATTTATTAGATAAACCAAATTTTATAAAACAATTAACTAATATTTTAAGCAAATTATCGCCTGAAGATTCTAATCTTGTTAAAAAGGAAATAGCATTAAAATTAGCATATATTTCTAATAACGATAAGGATAAATATGAAGCTGTACATGAGATAGTCGATAATATGCCACAAACGTTTATTGATGAATTCAATAACTATTATACTCTTGCTCTTGACCAAATGAGAATTGAAGAAGCAAAAATCTTAGGTGACGGTGTTTCGTATTTATAATAATTTCTTGAGGTTATTCTTGGTTCCTATGTCGTTCCCGTCTCTCTCTATGTCATTCCCGCGAAAGCGGGAATCCGCTTCTTTCCTCTGTGTCATCCCTTGATTTATTCATGGGATCCAGAAAAAAATAAAATAAGGACTGGACCACGTGGTCAAGCCACGGGGTGACATAGTAGATTTACCTGTTCATGTAACAATACCTATCAATTATATCTATGATTCTTAAAAATTTATCTTTACTAGTAATATTATTCTTTTCAATATCAGCTTTTTCTGCTGCCAATAATCTAAAAAATATCCCTATTACCGTTGTTGCTCCGGCAACAGGTGCTGATAATAAGACTTTATCGGATTTAAAAAATATTAATGCTTTAAATTTGCAGATTCCGGCTAAGTGTCTTGTTAAAGGCAAGTTACCGTTTCTTGCAAGCAGCGATGAAGTAAGGTTTAATTGTCTGAGGGAAGCGTTATTTGATAAGTCTGATAATGTAGTATGGAGTTTACGAGGTGGCTATGGCTCGGCTAGATTAATTCCCGATTTACTAAAACTACCAAAACCAAATAAAGAGAAATTTTTTATAGGGTATAGCGATATAACGGCTTTACATCTTTTTTTATCACAAGAATGGGGATGGAAAACTATTCACGGCAGTAATATAGCCGATCTTTTAAAGCCCGAAAAAGATCAAAGCAATTTTACTAAGCTTGCTGAAATATTAAAAGGTAAAGTAAAGAAAGTTACTATAGATAATTTATTACCGCTTAACGATATAGCAAAATCAAGCGATCTTGTTAATGGCAAACTAACCGGCGGTAATTTAACTATGGTGCAGACTAGTATAGGAACGAGCTGGCAGATAAAAACTAAAGGCAAAATTCTTTTTTTAGAAGATGTGAATGTAGCTGCTTTTAGATTAGATCGTGAGCTTTTGCACTTAAAGCAAGCAGGATTGCTTGAGGATGTTAAGGCCATAATATTTGGTTCATTTGATAAAGATTCGGAAAGCACAATGTTAGTGCTTCGTAATTTTGCAGATAGTTTAAATATTCCGGTATTTAAAACAAATAGATTTGGTCATGAAAAAATTAACGATCCGATTATTTATAATACTGATAGTAAGATTATTAAAAATAAAGGATTTAAGTTAGTGATGGAGTTGTAAACATTATGCCACCCCGTGGCTTGACTAGGTTTGTTGCATAGCCCTTATGTCATTCCCGCGTAGGCGGGAATCCAGCATAAAGCGAGATAAATCGAGCTTTTAAAAAGCTTTAAAGTACTGGATTCCCGCCTACGCGGGAATGACATCGAGTCTTACCATGTACCTTCGCAGGAATGACATAATTAGCCTATCGACCCAAATGCAAATAATCATTATATTTTGATAAATTCAAATCATAAGAAAAGGACTTATTTGTAACGTAATATTCAAGTAATTTTATGAGTCCTGCTTTATGTCTATTTAAAGTCTCGATGCTTAAAGCTATTTCCGTTGTTTGCACATAAGGTTCGGTACTAGTTATTTTCACGTAGGCGATAATATAGTCAATTGATTTAGACTTGCCTACATCATTACTCGTCGTCTCGCCTATTATTATAGGCTCTACCCTCGGTGCCTTGTATCCAAGTCCAACTGAATTGACTATATTATTTTCATTTTTAATATTAAATCCGTTTTCTAGTAACATCAAGCTTTCTATAATAAGTTGAGGAGAGAGTCCAAGCTCTATTTCTTTCTTGGTTGGAATAGTACCGGTTTTATAATCCAGTATAGTTATATTGTTTGATTTACTTATTTCAATGCGGTCAGCTATACCGATTATTTTTATATCTTGACCTGCAATATTTAATCGTAATTCCCCTTTAATCTCAAAATAGATTTCTTTACAGTTTTTTCGACGTTCTATATCAAATAAAATAAAGGCTTTGCTGAAAGCTGTAAGTTTTATTTGCCAAGCTTTTTTTGTGTAGGTGGGTAGAATAGTGCCATATAAAATATGATTACCGATATTTATTAAGGCAACTTGTTTATCAAGCAAATTTAAATCAATATATTGTTTGTCATAATTTTTAGAATATTCCTCTAAAACTTTATGAATAAAATTACCAAAATCCGATATTTTAGGCTCTTCCCATATATTATCTTTTTTACGTAATCCAAGGATTTTCTTAGCATAAAAACCGTACGGGTTTCTTATTAATGTTTCTATATCGGTTACGGATAAGATTGTTGGGAAAGTAGTACTAAGAGCTGTGGATTGCCGTGGCTTCTCATTGTCATCCCGCGACTTGATCGCGGGATTCAAAAAAATATTACCACTTTTATTAATTGCATGGATACCGTGGTCAAGCCACGGTATGACACCTTTTGATAGCTTCAAAAATAAATTAGAAGGAGTTGACAACTTCCCATCATATTTTTTAGCATTTAGTATAATTACTTGTTTATTTTGTAGAAATAAATTGAAGTAACCTGAATATAGAGTAGAGCCAATTTCACCATAATCTATATTTAATATCTGCAAAGCTTTCTTGCTAAGCCATGGGTGAGCCTTGTTATTAGGAGACCAGTTTTCGCTATTAAAATGAGGTAATATAATTAAGTCAAATTCGCATAATGCTAAATCTTCAGGTTGTCCTATAATAACATTAGCAGGGTCGGTATTTTTATAATATTTGTGACTTACAAGTAAAAAAGAGAAAATTTTAGGAAAGTCTTTTTTATCATTGGATTCCTGCTTTCGCAGGAATGACAGGAATGACATAGAGAGATATGAGGTTAAATTTGTTAAAAATTCAAGTAGTTCTGCTCCTCCTTCTTTTTCCCAAATTTCAGGTACAAGTTTTTCAGCTATTTCTTTAGTTAAGGTTAGAATATCTTGTATACTATGTGGAGTATCGTTAAATAAAATATCTATTAGGTTACGGCAATATTCTTTTACCTCTTCATTATCAAATTGTAATTGTAATAAATATTTTGGTGAAGATATAAAACGGTTTTTACCTGATAGCATTAGTTCTAACTTCTGTACGGCAGAGCAGTTAATTAAAGGGTTTTTAAGTAATAAAAATAAGATTTTTAAATCAAAATTATTACATAATATTTTAATAATAGATATCAGTAAATCGGCAATATTCGTAAGAGCTAGATCATTACCGATTAAATCTTCAAAAGCTAAGCAATATTTATCTAAAAAATTACAATATATTTTTTTAAGTTTGTTATTATTTGTAACAATTGCTATCTTTTTATTACTATTTTGAGTGCATATATAAGCTACTGCTTCCGCCTCTTCATAAATATTTGTGGGGTCGTAATAGCATATATTATCCTTAATTGTAGTTAAGTTGGGATTGTAGTAAATTACATAATCCTTTAATTCTTCTTCAAATTTTTTTAAGAAAGGATCAGGTTTGAATATTCCCGCTAGTATTACGTGTCTATGATTCGTTTTTATCCTTATTATTTCTTCTTGTAATAGCTCCCTATAAGCAAGTTTCCGAAGAGGTCTAGTTTGTTTTTGAGTAAGCGATATTTCTTCTTGCCATCTCAAAAAGCAATATTCTAGAAATTTATAAATCTTTTGCCAATAGTTAGAATTATTATAAGTTTCTATTAATTTTATATCGATATTATTGATTATAAGATCATTAAATAGTTTTCTTAGAATTTCTGCGGCTTTTAACGATTCTTCAATATTAAAAGGTAATTCTTTATATTCGGTGATAATGGATGATAAAATAAGTAATTCTTCTATTTTAGATATATAATCCGAATCATTTTTTTTTGAAAAGATAGCACTAAAAGGAATAATGATAGGTAATTTAATTTGATATTTATCGGTTAAAATCTTCTTTAATTCTAGGCATGAGAAATTATTAGGCAATATTATTTGAACTTCGTTACCTTTACCTAATTTATCAATGATATGCTCAGCAAAATTTTCTAAAAAAGTCATAATAATATATTTTTAGACTAACTATAACATATTGGATATTTAAAACAAATTATAATAAAAAAATCATATTTTATGATAAATAATACTTGATTACTAATTTTTATTAATTATTATGTAGAAATTACTAACAAAAATTAAGGAATATGTAATATGTCTAATATAACATATATAGTAAATACAAGAGAGAAAGATCAATATTTAGTTTTAAAAAAGAAACCTTATCTAAGCTATCTAAAGGTAAAATTAAAGGTTTAGTAGCTAAAATTTTTAATAACGATTTATATTGGATACCTAATGATTCTCATACTACTATTTTAAATGAGGAAGTATATGCGCCAATTGCTGAATTATTATATATAGTTAGTGGAATTAGTTTATATAAGTACAAGTCTTTTATTAATTCTTTAATATCCTTAAAGGACATAAATTTTACTACACCCGTGCCTCACGGTGTTGCAATGTTAGAATCTACTAAAGAAAAAATATTACAAATTATTAAATCCAAATCTTGAAAATATATTACCTAAAAATGTGTTTTTAAGGTCCGTTGATAATAAAAAAGAAGAAAAAATTAATGAAAATGATAAGAAGTTACTGGAAGATAATTTAAAATTCTTTACCACTCCAAGTATTTTTGCAGTTCTTGGATACGGTCCATTCAATGAGAATGAATATAATTCTTCTCTTACATATTAACAAAATAATCCAGAAAGCTTAATACCAAACTTAGTATTATTAAAAACCACACATGATGGAGCAAAAATTTCTAAGCTGAAAGATATTTTAAATAATCATTATTTAAAAGCTAAATCGACAGTAGGAAATTGTTTAAATGTTATTTTAAAGTATCATGAATGTTATAAAAGCTTAGAAACTATAAATTTAAGCACAGATGTAATTAAGCAAGATTTATTAGATAAATTACCTGGATTAACAGATAAAATAGAAATAGTATTAAATAGTCCTGAAGTAGAAAATGTTAAAAACATTACTTTATTATGTAAAGAGGTAAAAGACTTTTTAAATATTTCTCCTATTACTTCTGTATTTGAAGAGTATGATAATAATTATCAAGCTCTTAAGTATGATATTGATAAGGCTGAAGAAATTTTAGGCGAAATAGGTATAGAATGGAGTTTTAGTTAAGTATTGAGTAAAGAGCTAGTAGTGTTTACACCATACTAGCTTTTATGAGTTCTTTAAATAATTCTAAATCTACTCCATTATCGTTAAGATATTCAGGATGCCACTGAACGCCGATAACGAATTTATGTTTTGTTGATTCAATGGCTTCAATTATCCCGTCTTCTGCTTTTGCAGATACGATAAGATCGTTACCAAGTTGTTTAACAGCTTGGTGATGAGTCGAATTAACCATAGTTTGTAGCTGATTATTAGCTATCTTAGCAAGTTTAGTAGCTGCTTCTATATTGATTGAATGCGAAACTATGTTTTTAGGTGAAGGTTGTGTATGATTAATTATTATGGATTGTTCTGTTTCTTTAATATAATCAGGAATATGCTTAATAAGAGTACCTTTGAAAATAACGTTTAATAACTGCATTCCTCGGCATATTCCTAAAACCGGAATATCTTTCTCTAATGATTTCTTTAAAACTAATATCTCAAAATTATCACGTTCTTCATTAGAAATTACTACATCTTCGGCATATTCCGGTTCATAAAATTTAGGATGTATATCCTCATCACCGCCTGGAATTACAACGCCGTCAACAAGGTTCATAAGTTCGTTTATTGTTTCGCTTTGATATGGTAGTAATAGCGGTACACCGCCGGCTGCAATAATCGCATCAGTATAGTTTCTTCGCAAGGCATACCATGGAAAAACAGCATAAGTATATTTTTCACAATTTTGAGCTAAATCAGGAGTAATACCTATTATCGGTTTCTTTTTCATTTTGTTATCGTTTTACTACCTTGGTGTTAAGAAATATATCATGGAGCATTTTTTCCTCTTCATTAAATAACATAAAAATAATGCTTACTATAAGACCTATTATTGTTATATTTATAAGAAAACAGGCAATAAACCTAAAAAATGCAGTAGTGCCATCTATTGCATTGCCATCATATATATTTACTATTTTTATACCTAATATTCTCTTTCCAATAGTCCCTTGCGTTTTTGATGAATCTGAATAAGAAAAGTAAAAAGCTGCTATAGTGAAAGATGTAAAGAACCATATTGCATCAGGATTTGAGAGAAATCTAATAAATATAAATAGGATTGTTGATATAATTGTAAGTAAAAACTTATCAATTAGTATAGCAAAAAATCTTCTGAAAATCATAAAAACCCTAAATTTATATATTAGACTTTATTTGAGCTTATTTATTCATCGTCTTACTACTCTAGTACCACAAATCATATCCGGTATAGATGTTTTTTGTTTGGTAAATACTATGCATAAAACACTGACCGTTACCAGTATTAAATGTATAATTGATATTATTTGTACATTCATTAGGTCATCTATCATACCTAAGACAAAACTTAATGATACTCTAAAAAAAGATTTTAAAAAGCTCATCCTAGTTCCGTCTGCTTTATTAATTATTTTCATATTCAATAAATATTTCCCTGGGGTAGCTTGTAATTTAGAGCTTTCAAACAAAGCATAATATAACATTACAGCGATTGTAGTAAGAATAATATTGCTTGTAATTGTAAGGTAAGCAAGATAATTTTCTAGAGCTAGTAGCGGTGTAGCAGGGTAAAAAAATTTTAATTTACAAAATAACAAACAAAATGTAATAAGTAGTTGTATTGCTCCGTCAATGAACGCTGATCCGCTTCTTCTCCAAAATCCGCAATATGTGTAATCACTCATAG
>NZ_CBCDJS010000036.1:0-11786 GCF_965035265.1 Rickettsia sp. | reverse complement strand
ATCTGGATTTTTTTCAATTAAATTGCTTAAATAATTTTCTGCAACTCTTACTAATTCTTCTTTTTCATATCCTACATTATCGTCTGCAAAACCTTCATCATCAGAGTCTAGAGACTGAGCTATCGGTTTATTAATTGCCTCATTGTTGTTTTCTATATTCTCTTCTTCTGCAAAACCTTCGTCAAGGTTGTTGTTGGAAATTTTAATATGGAATAACTCTTTGTAAGAATCATTTATAACAATTTGGTCGTTAGGGTTATTTGCATTATAATTAGCTATTACTTTATCAATAGCTTCTTTAAACTTTTCATTATAATGTGCATCTCTAAAGGTAGAGCTTTCATATATAGATTTTTTAGCAAATTCTTTTAGTGCTTGAAGGTTTTCAGTACTAGAATTACTCATATCAGCATGTTTTTCTGGAATATAAGTAGCTATTTCTATTAATTTATCACCAAAAATTCTTTGAGCGGTTATTTCATCAGCTTGTTGTGTTGCTTCTAATATTTTACCGGGCATATTATTTTTTAATAGCTCTATTATTCCCCCACCGCAACAAACAGTTTGATAATCATCGTTATTTTCTTCTTTTAATGATAAATACAAAGCGTTGTCTATGTGATAGTTATTTTCTTTTAATAATTTCCATGTTTGTAAAGTTGGGTCATTAGCATATACTCCACCATCAATAATTTTATGTAATTTAGTATTGGTTATATTACTGAAAGTGTGGCTAGGAAAATATCCAGGTGCTGCAGTGATCCCTTGTATTATATCTGAGAGGTAATAATTATTATCTTCACTTTTCCTAGACTCTATAGTAGAAAAAGTCATAAGAGGATTTTGTTTATTATTTAGATCATAACCTGTCACTACAACATCACCAATCAAATCGTTTAGGGTATAATCCTTACAATATTCTTTCAACAGCTTTACCAATGGTTCAGGAGAAAATTTATAGCTGAATAAGCCGTTAAAACTCCAAAATTTTCTAAAAGTTAATCCTTCTGGAAAAATATCGTGTGCCATTTCTTCAAACAGTGCTTGAGCTTGCTCCGCACTGAATAAAGGTTTTCCAGTAGGATCTGGTAAATTAAGTAAAATAGGGATAAGCCCTCCAACACTGGTCCCTCCGGTAAAATCGAATATCTCACAAGTAGGCTTACCGGTTATTTGCTCTATTATTTTTAGTTTTTCTAAATGGATATCTCCTTTTACTCCACCGCCTTCTAATAGTGCTAGGCTAATCTTCTTATTATCGTTTATATCTACCATAACCACCTTTCAAAAATACTAAGAGAGCAAAATACAATAAAAATTAACCTTTGTCAACAAAACCCATCCAAAAATCTTAATAAAATTTAACTTATGAAATAAAATTGTAACTATTAGTAAAAGATACTTGATTAATGATTAATATTTTAGTATATAGCTAATATTATAACTATAATGGTATGAGATATGCTAAGTAATCCTAGTAATATAGATCCTGAGTTATTAGCTAAAGAAGTAAATACGATGATGCCTTTAGTAGAGAAAGATTTGGCTGGTATTGAAGATGCAATAACTTATGGAAAAGAAAGATTACTTGAATTTGTTAAAGATAAGAAAATTATGGAAGCTTTGGCATTTATGTATTGCTTTGAAGGAAATACCGGGCAAACTTTAAATGTTAAAGAATTACGTACTACAAATGATTTCTTATATAGTGATGATTTCAGTACCCTTACTGAGACACTAGATACTTTAGTACCACTTATAGGTATATATTTTTCTGAATAATTTAACACTAATTCTACTATAAATAATGACACTAAAACATGAAATCTTAGATAGCTCTTCTGAAGAAGAGTCAAAAGAAAATTATACTTTATCTAAGCATCTTAATTTTTTACTTAAAAATATACTGGATATTAATTACATATATAACTCTGAAGATTTTAAACTTAAGCTGGGTTTAATATTACATAATTTAGCTGATAGATTTTTTAAATATTCTACTATTAAAGATACTTATAAAAAAATTAAATCTGAAATATTAACTGTAGATAATGAGTCTTCTCAAGAAAATTTACAAATTATAAAAACTGCTTTTAATAAGCATCTTAATAAATTATTTAAAGAGGCTAACAAAGAAAATATAAGCAATACGGATTATCAAAATCTATTGCACTGTGTATTTAATCCAAATTACTCTATCCCCAAGATATTTACTTTAGCAGACGGTATTACTGCTGATCATGCAAAGAAAGTATTATTCCAAGAATTGCAAAACAGTAGGATTAGCTTAAATAGCATAAGTAGTAACCCATTAAATTTTACCATACATAATTCTAAAGAGTTGTTAGCATTTACTAAAACAACAACTAAAACGACTAAAATTACTCTAAAATCTGTAATGTTAGATGGGATGGATGATAATTCTTCTACTACATGTAATATACCCAATACTATGAAAAAAACATTTACGGCTAATCATGTTATGCATTACAAAAGCGGTAATATACAAACAGATATACCTAGTTTTGGAACATATGACGAAATCTTATCTAAATTTAATCAAAGACCGGAACATAAAAGTAATATTGTAAACCGTATACTCGAAGTTATAAAAAATAAAGAAGTTTCACAAACTATACAAGAGCTACCACGTGATTTAAACTATTTTGCTGAAAAGCTAACACATTTATTATTTGTAGTTGAAGTATATAGAAATAATGCGACCTTATTTACAGCTCCGATGTTTCTAGAACTTATTGACAAAAATAGTATATTTTTATCAGATAAAGGGTTTTTTCCTATGTCTGTCGAGCATGCCGTTGCTCAAACAAGAGGCATAATTAAAAACTATAAATATGTGTTACCAAATTCCTGTCCAATAGATTATGATACTACAAATGTACAAAACGGTAATCTATTACTTATCAAAGAAGGTAATATATTAATAGAATGGTTTAGTGAAAAATTAAATAACTATAAATTAGCAAATATAGCACGAATATTTGACATCTTAGCTTCAATGCAATTTTACAAAAAAATGGACAATGTAAAAATAAATGATATCAAGTCTTTTTTAGAAAAAGTTCATGAATTAGAAAATTGCCCTACAGACTTGCTAAATTCACTAAACAAAAATTTAACTACTTTAATGCTTAAAATAAACAATATAGGAGAACGCAATTTGAAGCTTACAAAGACTAAGCTTCTTGAAAAAAAGGATTTTTCTGAAGATTTAAAGGATTTAATTGAAATAACTTACCTTGAATTCACTGAAAGCTTAAAAAATATTGAAAGGTTTTTAGCTCAAAAACAAGCAGCTCTCAAAAAAGAGATAAAAAAAATCCTACCTGAAATTCTACAAATTTTATGTGCTAAAGTAAAAGAATGGTATGACATTGATGCCCCTGAATATACCAAGGATGTATTACAAGATATTACCGCAAAATTTAATCAAACTACTACTCCTAGAAAGAGATTGAAACTTTCCTTTTCTAAAGGAAAAAATATAGATGGTGAAAATGATTATGATAGTAATCAAACTTTGGAAACTACAGCTATAAACGATAGTATGAAAGAATATTCTAAACTAATGGGAGAAGATGCTAATATTACATACGATTAAAAATAGTATTAATATTATAGTCTTTTTTAGGTCCAAAGATTTTATAATTTAAGCAAAATGAATCATGGTTTATAAATATATAGGTAGCGTTATATTCGTCTTTGTCGCATAAATGGCTACCTGTAGCTCTTGAATCATCTATAAAATCTAAACGATAAAATAAATTATTTTCTGCTTCGGCAAAATATTTTACAATATTATTATTTTCTAAAATATATCTATATTCTTTATTAGCGGGGATTTGATGATCGTAGTCGTTATAATGAATTTTCAACTCCTCTTTGTATATTAATTCATTTAAACTTTCAGGCAGGAAGTATGCTACCCCCTCACCGTAACCGTGATTATCTATAATTCTTTTAATCCGGTATTTTCCGGATAATTTTAAAAAGATTTCTTGGATTGAGGTATTTTTTGAGGGCACTTTTGAAGTCTAATTTAGGTATATTTGGAGTATAGACGAAGTTTAATTTGGAAAAGAGTAATCGGTTCACAAGACAAGGAGCGGAGCGTATGCTAATACGTGAACACCGCAGTACTTGTAGAACGACGTAGCCAATTTTTCAAATTAAACAAGTATATATTAGTTCTGTAATATTTTCATCAGTAAGTTAATCTCTTCACGAAGTTCTATATCGTTTTCCAGTAATTCTTCTACTTTCTTAATAGCATGCATAACTGTTGTGTGGTCTTTCTTACCGAATTTTTTGCCGATATCAGCTAAACTTTTCGGTGTTAATGCTTTACTAAGATACATGGCTATTTGACGTGGTCTTGCAACTTCTCGTGACCTCCGAGTAGAAGACATATCGGATAATTTAATATTGTAACGATTTGCTACTTTTTTCTGAATATCTTCAACGGTAATTATTCTTTCATTAGAACGCAGTAAATCCCGCAAGATATTTTGTGTATTTTCTAGCGTTATTTCTTTTAGAGTAAAATTAGAATGAGCAATTACTTTATTCAAAGCTCCTTCAAGTTCTCTAACGTTTGAAACGATTTTAGATGCTAAAAAATCAATTACGTCTTTTGGTATTTTAACATTCATTTGTTCAATTTTAGATTCTAGAATACCGAGTCGTAGCTCATAAGTAGTACTATGAACGTCGGCAACTAAGCCCCATCCAAGACGAGATTTAATTCGGTCTTCAATATTATCTAAATCTGAAGGAGATCTATCGCAAGAAATAACCATTTGACGGTTATTATCAATCAGCGTATTAAAAGTATGGAAAAATTCCTCCTGTGTACTATCTTTACCGCAAATAAACTGAATATCATCAATCATTAATACATCAACTGAGCGAAATTTTTCTTTAAATGACATCACATCTTTATTACGCAATGCTTTAACGAATTGATACATAAACTTCTCAGCCGACATATATATTACTTTACGACCTGGATTATTTTGCTTGATATACCAACCGATTGCGTGCATTAAATGTGTTTTCCCAAGTCCTACACCGCCATATAGAAAAAGCGGATTAGATTCAGAAACGGCACCGGATGACTCTGCAACTGCTCTTGCAGCAGCATAAGCCAGCTCATTAGGGGCCCCAACCACAAAATTATCGAAAGTAAAACGCACATCAAGAGTTGAAAAGATATTTTCCGAGTTAAGCTCGCTGCTGCCGATATCGGCAAAAGTCTTAGTAGGTAGCTCTATAATCGTTTGGCCTGTTCCAGGTAACTCTTTAGTAATTATCTCAACCGATTTAATGGTATTGTTATAATGTTGAAATAGTTGCAATATGACCATAGAGTATTTTGATTTTATCCAATCTCTAACAAAATTAGTAGGGGCACAAAGAATAACGGTATTTAAGGAAGATTCTATAAAATTGACTTTACTGAACCAACTATTATATAGGGTTTCGCCATAATGATTGTAAAGATCCTGAGCCACATGACTCCAGACATTTACATAATTATCACCTTGATCTGTTAAAATTATTTGATTAGTATTCACTTAAAACTGCCACGGTAAGTTATTTTGTTTCCAGCCTTTATTTTGATTATTTCCTTCAAAACCGTCACTAATATTATAACAATTTTTATAGCCCATATTAGCTACAAAATTTGCCGCAATAAATGACCTATATCCTGAACGACATAGAAAAATATTATTAGACTTTTTGCATAACTTGCTTCTAAGGGTAATTTGTATGTCAATCCTAACCCCTCATCCTCACCTGCTTTTGTGTATGCTGCGGTGCTAGGTGAAGTGCTTTCTTCAAATTTTTCCTTATTAGCGGACGTTTGTAAGAAGTCTATCGCATAGATTTTATCGTTAATGCTAGATAAAAAATTATCTTCAAAATTTCTATTTATTTCCATAAAAGGTGATAGTTGCCAGCTTAGAAAAATCACTTTATCTTTATTTTTTAGGCAAGGTATGCCCACCTGCTGCCATTCTTCTTTCGTTCTAACATCCACAAGAAAAGCATTATCGTTTGAAGCCACGATATCATAAGCTTTTGTAGAACAGATATTTTGAACTAACATATTTTTTGTACGCTTTTATAGCTGTTATTGATAATAAAATTAATAGAATTTTATCCATGTAGAATGGATTTATTAGAGTGCTTAATTATTAAAGCATTTTTAAAATGATCTTGGTGTCTGATAATTTTAATAATATTATTATAAAAAATTTTTGCAAGGTTTTATAACATGAATAAATTAAATAAAAACTCTTTACAAAAAAAACTTCTTTATCGTAGTAAAAATCGCGGCTGTAAAGAAATGGACTATATACTTAGTAGCTTTGCCGAAAAGTACTTATTCTTGATGGATGAAAAAAAACTTGAAAGCTATACTTTAATACTTGATCAAAATGATAATGATCTTTATACTTGGATTACTAAAAAATCTTCTATTCCTTCTAATCTAGATACCGAAATAATAAATAAATTAAGCGAAATAGCAAAAATATAAACTCCTATAGAATGTTACAACAAAAATTTCCAGCAACTGCCAAATCTTTCTTTGCAATCGATAATTTTACTAAGAACCCTAAGCAAGATTTTATCGTAGTTACAAGTAATGAAGAGGAGGCGTTGCAATTATACAAGCAAGCATTATTTTTTTCTTCCAATGAAAATATTTATTATTTTCCTAGCTATGATACTATACCCTACGATCATGCGTCTCCAAGTCCTAATATTTTATCTAGACGTGCAGAAATATTAACTAAGCTAGCAACAAATAGTAACGGTAAAGTACTTATCACTCATGCAGCAAGCTTATTAAACAAATTACCTCCAAAAGATTTTTTTTCTAAATATTTTTTGAAATTATCTCCTAAAATAAAATTTACTACGGATGAGCTTGCTATGTTTCTAGTAGAAAATAGTTTTACGAGAAACGCGAGTAGCATCGATGTTGGGGAGTTTGCAGTTAGAGGCGAAATCATTGATATAATACTGCCCGGTCCTAAAGCTTATAGAGTTAATTTTAGCTGGGATTATATTGAATCGATCAAAGAATTTGATATTGATACGCAAATTTCTACTAAATCTTGCCTAGAACTTGTTATTAGTCCTGCAAACGAGATAGTTTTAAACACTGAAACTATAATTAATTTTAAGAATAATTACTTACGAAGTTTTGGAGTTAATCATACTGATAATCCTTTATATGAGGCGGTAATATCGGGAAGAAAATTTTCGGGATATGAACAATTACTCCCGTTATTTTATGATTCCTGCTCTAACTTAGTAGATTACCTAAACGATCCTATTTTTATATTCGATAATCTGTCAAAACAAGCCATTTTAGAGTTTGAACATAGTTATAACGATTTTTATTCGGCAAGATCAGAGGCGAATAAACTTAAATTTAATAGTTTCTATCCTACTCTGACGCCAACTAGCTTATATTTTACTGCTTCCGAAATAATAGGATTACTCGAACAAAAAAATAATATATTAATTAGTTATGAAAATTCCGAGCAAGCTAGCTTAATTGAAAATATTAGCTCTACAAGTTTTATAGAAAAGAAAACGGTTTTTGATAAATTATTTGAAGTCATCAAAGCTAATTCTCGTAAAAAAATTATTATAGGCTCAAGCGTTTTAAGTAGCTTTGAGCGAATTAAAAGTATAATTACAAATTACGAATATACTTATAATGAGATAGAATACTTAAGAGAAGCCAAAATAAACGTAATAAATATTGCATTACTACCTTTAAACCAAAGCTTTGTTACTTGCGAATATTTATTTATTACCGCTAGTGAATTATTAGAAGAAAAATCTAGCTCTACAAACACTAACAAAAAACTTAAAAACATTTTGCTAGAGCTTGATAATTTAGCAGAAGGTGAGTTTGTTGTTCATAAAGATCATGGAATAGGGCAGTTTTTAAAGCTAGAAGCTTTAGAAATCAAAGGCAAGCTGCATGATTTTTTAAAGATCTTATATGCTGGTAATGATAAATTATATATACCGGTTGAAAATATAGAGGTAATAAAGAAATACGGTAATGATAATGCGGAGCTTGATAAACTTGGTAGTGTCTCATGGCAAAGAAGTAAAGCAAAACTTAAAAACCGTATAAAAGAGATAGCACTACATTTAATACAAATAGCAGCTAAAAGAAAACTTAATACTAGTGCTTCCGTTGCATTTGACCTTGAAGAATATGATAAATTTTGTGCTAATTTTCCTTTCAGCGAAACAGAAGACCAGTTAACCGCTATAAACGATATTAGAGAAGATCTAAGAAGCGGTATGTTAATGGATAGGTTAATATGCGGTGATGTTGGGTTTGGTAAAACAGAAGTAGCAATGCGTGCCGTTTTTATGGTAGCAAAATCTTTAAATGAACATTTACCTCAAGTAGCCGTAGTTGTACCGACAACTATTTTATGTAGTCAGCATTTTTCAAGGTTCATAGAAAGGTTCAAGGGTTTTGGTTTAAATATCAAACAATTATCTAGCATTATTAGTTCTAAAGAAGCAAAAATTGTAAGATCAGAGCTTGAAAGCGGTAAAATAAATATAATAATAGGTACTCATTCTTTATTACATAAAAATACAAAATTCTTTAATCTGAAATTATTAATAATCGATGAAGAACAGCATTTCGGTGTCAGTCAAAAAGAATTTTTAAAACAGTTAAAATCTTCCACTCACGTACTTGCAATGTCGGCAACACCGATTCCTAGAACGCTACAAATGTCAATGACAGGTCTAAAAGAATTAAGCATTATTGCAACACCGCCTCTAAACAGGTTAGAGGTGCGTACGGCAGTTATGCCGTTTGATCCGGTTATTATCCGAGATTCATTATTACGTGAACATTTTAGAGGGGGAAGAAGTTTTTATGTAGCTCCTCGAATTAAAGACATTGAAAGTATAGAGAAACAACTTAAACAAATTGTACCGGAATTAAGCTATAAAATAGCTCATGGAAAAATGACTCCTAATAAAATTGATGAGGTCATGAGCGAGTTTTATGCCGGCAAATTCGATATACTAGTCTCAACTACTATTATAGAGTCAGGAATTGACATAGCCGAGGCAAATACCATGATCATACATAAAGCCGATATGCTGGGTCTTGGTCAGCTTTATCAATTGCGTGGTCGGATAGGTCGGGCTAAAATGCGAGGCTATGCTTATTTAACAGTAGAAAGTCATAAAAAAATGACCTCGCACTCCTTAAGACGCTTAGAGATAATACAAAATAGCTGTGCTTTAGGTTCAGGTTTTACTATTGCAAGTCATGATGCGGATTTACGAGGTTTCGGTAATTTAATCGGTGAAGAGCAATCTGGGCAAATTAAAGAAGTAGGTACTGAACTATATCAAGAAATGTTGGAAGAACAAATAGCTCTTTTTAAAGATGAACCTATTGTTTCAGAACAACACTTTATCCCAACTATTAATTTGGGGTTATCCGTCTTTATTCCCGATAACTATGTATCTGATTCAGCTCTTAAACTCGGACTATATAGAAGAATAGGTAATTTAAGTAATGAGATAGAAGTAGAGAAATTTAAAGATGAGATGATTGATAGATTTGGCTCACTACCGATTGAATTTAATAATTTACTTGATATTGTAAAAATAAAACTATTATGCTTTAAGTTAAATATTGAGAATTTAGATTCAGGAGATAACGGGTTTGTGATTAAATTTTATAAAAACGCCGATATGACTGATAAAATTTTAAAATTCGTGAGTAGCTACTCTAATCAGGCAAAAATCAAACCGGATAATAAATTAGTATTTATCAAGAAATTAGTAGATAAAAATATAATTATCGAGGCAAATCAGTTACTTTGGAATTTATCGGAGGTGTAGGTATAATTATGCTACTTCCTGCACTCTTCTATGTCATTCCCGCGAAAGCGGGAATCCAACATAAAGCGAGATAAATCGAGCTTTTAATTTCAAAAATTTGCTGTATTTATACTTTTTTCTGGATTCCCGCTTCCGCGGGAATGACATCGAGAAGTGTACAACCATGTAATAACATAATAAACATGCCCCATAACCTAAAACAATTATTCCAACAACATAACGTAAAAGGTTTGTCGATTAATTCTAAAACCGTTAAGGATAAAGACGTCTTTTTTGCCATTAAGGGACAAAGTGTTGATGGAAACAATTTTATAAATGATGCTTTAAATCAGGCGACAGCGTTAGTAATTACAGATAATGAAAAAAATACTACCATAGATAAAGTAATTTATGTAGAAGATGTACAAGCAGCTTTATATGAAGCTATAGAAATCTTCTATCCTAAAAAACCAAAGAATCTAATAGCCGTAACAGGTACTAACGGTAAAAGCTCGGTAGTATCCTACATAGCTCAAACATATTCATTACTTGGGAAGAAAGCAGCGTCTATAGGTACAATAGGGGTAGAGATTTTTGGTTGCGATAATCTTATAAATGATGTACCGGAGTTGACAACACTTGATTATTTAAGCTTTAGAAAAATTGCTCATAATCTAGCTGAAGCAGGTATAGAATATTTAGCTTTTGAAGCTTCGAGTCATGGTCTTGAGCAAGCAAGACTTGGGAAAGAAAGAGTAAATATCGCATGTTTTACTAGTTTTAGTCAGGATCATCTAGATTATCACCATACAAAAGAAAATTATTTATTAGCAAAATTGAAATTATTTATAAATTATTTATTACCAAATGGCATCGCAATATTAAATTCCGATATAGAAGAAATAGAATTCATTAAAAGTTATCTACATAACCATAATATTAAATTTATCACTGTTGGGGAAAAAGGTGATTTACAAATAAGTAAAATTAATAGCTCTTTAAGAGGACAGGATATTAATTTTACATTTAATAATAGAGAATATAATTTTAATACATCGATAATCGGTAGCTTTCAGGCTAGCAATTTATTAATTACGTTACTGAGCGTACATTATACTGGTTTTGCTTTTGAGCAAGTTATAGATGTTTTAACGAAAGTTAAACCGGTAAAAGGCAGAATGCAGCGTATAGAAAATACTAATATATTTATTGATTACGCTCATACTCCCGATGCTCTTGAAAAAGCTTTAACGGAGCTGAAAAATATTAAATTACGTGATAGTAAGCTAAGCGTAGTTTTTGGTTGCGGCGGTAATCGTGATAAAACAAAGAGAAGTCTTATGGGACAAATAGCTGTAAAACTTGCCGATCACGTTATAATTACCGATGATAACCCACGTCTTGAAGACCCAAAGCTTATTAGAGCTGAAATTATAGGCGGTATAGATAAAGCAAATTATATAGAGATAGCTGACAGAGAAGAAGCTATTAAATACGGTATAAATAATTTAAAACAAAACGATATCTTATTAATTGCCGGCAAAGGTCATGAAAATTACCAAATTATAGGTGATAAGAAATTACCTTTTGATGATGCTGAAGTTGTGAGGAAGTATATTAAAGGCACATTAGTGTCATACCGCGACTTGATCGCGGTATCCAAAAAACTTTAAAAGATGCCGCGATCAAGTCGCGGCATGACACTGTAAACTAACATATGATTTGGAATTCCGAAACACTAAGTAAAGCACTAGGTATAACAATATCTAATTCTATCAATTGTAATGAAGTGCAATTTAATTCTAAAGACGTTAAAAAAGGTGATTTATTCATAGCACTTAAAGGTAACGGTGACGGTCACGATTATG
>NZ_CBCDJS010000035.1:0-11943 GCF_965035265.1 Rickettsia sp. | reverse complement strand
CTGAGCAGGGGGATATTATAAAGGGTGGGGGTGGAATAAGAAAATTGAGGTTTGCTCTAGGTTCTGTGAACATTTCTAATTGATTTACTATTTTGAGGTACTTTTTAGCGAAAATTAATAAGATTTTTGCGGGAATAGTTATTCATATTTCAAAAAAATCTTATAATTTGCAGCAAAAAATAACCAAAATTAGATCTTTTTAGAAATGTTCACAGAGCCTAGGTAGTAATAATAAAGGAAAAAGTGGCGGTATAAGGATAATTTATTTTTTCCATAATGAAAATATGCCGGTATTTTTAATAACCGGTTTTATAAAAAGTAAAGTAGAAAACATTAGTCAGGATAGTTGTAATAAATTAAAAATACTCAGTGAAGAGCTGATAAAATTATATATGAGTAGAGGTAAAAATGAATAATAAAAAACTTAATCAAACAGAGGAAAGTATATTAATAGGAATGCAAGAGGCATTATCATATGCTAAAGGTAAACTAAAAGTAAAAAAGCATAGCATTTCATTACCTGATGCTGATGTTCATGAGGCAAGAGAAAAATTGCAGTTAACCCAACAGCAATTTGCCATAACTTTCGGTATTAGCGTAGCAACCGTAAGAAACTGGGAACAAGGAAGAAGATTACCTACAGGAGCTGCAAAATTACTTCTTAAAATCATTGAGAAAGAACCGAATATTGTAAAACGAGTTTTGCGAGGATCAAATCAGTCTCGAGTGATTTCAGCAAGTCTTGTAAATAAAGCTTCAATCATATCCCAGCCTTTTCTTTGAATAGTGAAAGAAGAGTCATTAATATTTATTCGTTTTAATAAATCTATTCCCATTTGTTCATGTTCAGGATCAAGGTGCATATGTGTTTTGAAATGTTTTGATGCTTTATGATTAAGAAATATTGATCCTAGCTTTTCATAAAATATAGTAGCACAAGACTCTATTACTAAATGGACAAGAACGGCTCTTTCGCCATCTCCAAGAGTCATCATTTTTAGCGTAAACCATGAACCTAAAGCCTCAAAAATAGAGTCTGAGGCTTCATCAGTTTCTAGATTTTGTGATAATTCTACATTATGTCCAAATTCATCGGTGAGATGCTCCCACGCAAGTTGTTTAAATTCTTTTGTTTCTGAAAATACTACTCTTGCTAATACCATTTTCTGAAATTCGTCTGACCAAATCCGAAAATGTTTAAGAAATTTATTTTTTTGTAGGGTATTATCTAGCTTAATTTCAAAGAGTTTGTTTTTTCTAAATTGTTTTTTATATGTTTCATTATCTAAAATTAAACGATCAATTACATTCATATAGTTAATATCAATATCATGTATACTAAGATAGAACTTGAAAAATTGGCTACGTCGTCCTACAAGAGCTATGGTTCTCACGTATTAAGTATACGCTGTGTTCCTCGTCGTGTGGATTCCTTGCTCTTTCCTCAGTTGATCTTCGTATACTGGTTTTTCATCTACTTAAAGTATATATTAATATTAATCTAGAATCGCTGTCACTAATTATTAATGTTTATCTACCAATTTTTAAAACCATATGTGTATTTATATATAAATATAAATTGTAAAATCATAATTTGGATGCAATAGATATATAAAACATTACGGCTTATCCATTTTAAATTTATAGCTATTTTTTGTGAATAATCTTTTATTATTATTAATATATATGTAACTGTTAAGAGGATGAGGTCTAAAATTAACTCAGTATTTGAAAAATTAAAATCACTAAAAGGAATTGCAAGAGTGAAAATGGTGGAATGCACGATAGAAGTAAAAATTGTTATAAAACAACAAAGCTTTAGGTTTGCCGGCTCATGCTTTGCAATAAATCCAAGTATCATTATAGCAATTACAAGAGTACCGTAGTCAATCAAAGCCCAGCTAATATAAAACAATATTGTCATTATAATCACATGACAATAGCCGCTATAGAAAAAGCGAGTTAAAGACTTGCGGAAATAATAAATATAACATTGCCCTAAATAGATCGATATTAGAATATTTGTAGTAATAAACTGTTTAAACAATATTGTAGTATATATTTGTAGCAAAACACCGAGTATTATTATTCTAGTTTTTGGCTTATCATGAAAATTATAACCGGCAAAAAAGCAGAAAACCGGCATAGCTGTGCGACCTATGATCCGCATAATCGTTAATTCAGGATATAGATATAAACCCATATGATCAATGACCATAGCTATAATAGCTAAGGTTTTTAGCAGATCCTGATAGTTTGATTTATTTCTTGTTATAACCATAATTACCCAGTTTTAATAAATATGCCGTGCCGAAAAATGCTCCCATTCCAACTGCAATTGTACTGCCTAGCATGCAGACTTTAATCAGTAAATATTCTGAATAAAAATATTCTAAACAATAATGTTTTATTAAAGCAATTATAATAGACATTATTATGCAGCATAATAAAATTTTACCGCAAAAAAGTTTTATTCCGTCTTCTATATGTAGTTTATTTTGTTTTGTAGTATAGCTATATAATAAACCTAGATTATACCATGCTGCAATAGATGTACCCACCGCAATACCGATATGTTTTAAAGAATCCATTAGTAGCAAATTCATACCGGTATTAATTATAATTGAAAATAAAGTAATTTTGAGGGGCGTTTTAGTATCACCGTTAGCATAAAAAATAGGAGTTAAGATTTTTGCCAAAATAAAAGCAGGAAGTCCAAGGGCAAACGCAGAAATAGCCTCGACAGTATTTGTAGTATCTTGGCTTGTGAAAACACCTCTTTCATATATTATGTTAATGATAGGATGAGATAGAATTATAATACCGAATGTAGCAGGTAGTGATAACAATAATCCCATTCTAATAGCATTATTCTGTATTTTTTTTGCAGCTACTAGATCATTTGATTTATAGATTTTTGACAGCTCAGGTAGCAATATAGTAGAGAAGCTAGTACCTATTATTGATAAAGGAAATTGATATATTCGGTCGGCGTAAGATAATATCGAAATGGCGCCTTCAATAAAGCTAGCAATAGATTGAGATATGAAAAGGTTTAATTGCTGTACGCCGGAGCTAATGGTCGCCGGTCCCATATTAATCAAAAGCTTTTTTACGTCAGGGTCGCTTGGGTTAAAAATTATCGGAAAGTTTAAATTTGCTCTTTTCACGCAGACAAACATAAAAGAGACTTGTAATATTCCGGCAATTATTAAAGATAGGCTGATTGAGATAGGAGCTTCTATGTAATTATCAAACATTAAAGTAAAAATTATTACACACACGCTTAAAATAACCGGTGAAAAAGCAAATGCGGCAAATTTCTTTACGGAGTTTAATATTCCGCCAAGTAGAGCCGTTAATGAAACAAATATTAAATAAGGTATAGTAATTCGGCATAAAAATACTGTAAGCTCAAACTTTTCTTTTTTACCATGAAAACCAGGAGCAATAAACAGCATTAATTGCGGCATAAAAATTTGCATTAATGCTATTATGATTATTAATGTCAGAAGTAGAAGAGTAAATACCTCGCCTGAAAAATTATTAGCAGCTTTTTTAGAGATCAGCATTTTTTCATTGTAAATAGGAATGAATACGCTTGATAATGCACCTTCTGCAAAAATTCTTCTAAATAGATTTGGTAGTTTGAAAGCAACATTAATACTATCACCCATAGGTGTAGAGCCAAATAATGATGCAATGAATTGCTCACGTACTAAGCCAAATATACGAGAAATTAATGTAAAGAAAGCTACTATGATTCCTGAACGAAATAATCGACTTCCTGCATAACTTGCTTCTAAAGGTAATTTGTGCGTCAATCCGGTACTCGCATCCTCACGTACTAAAGTGTACGCTGCGGTGCGAGGTGAAGTGTCTCCTTCAAATTCCTCTTTATTAGTTGCGTTATGCAAAAAGTCTAATGTCACTGTTTGTTTTTTATTTTAATGTTATTAATGTCATTCCTAGCTAAAAGCGGGAATCCAGTAAAACATGTAAAAAACTTGTTTTTTACATGTTTATTTTGCTAATTAATGTGTAATTGTTGAGATCGGGATTAAGGTTATTTTTCTAGATTCCCGCTTACGCGGGAATGACATAGAAAGCCAAACAGCAATGCTTATAAATACTAATTTTTACAACTTGCTATTAGTCCTGTCTATTCCTTCATTAATCAAGCTATCGGCCTTTGCTTTATTTTCCCAGCCTGTAACTTTAACCCATTTACCTTTTTCTAAATCTTTATAATGTTCAAAGAAATGAACGATACGTTTCTTGAGCATTTCACATAGATCATCTAGCTCTTTGATATGATCGAAAGTAATATCAAGCTTTGAGGTTGGTACTGCGATAATCTTCTCATCAAGTCCTGATTCGTCTTCCATCATTAATACGCCGACTGCTCGGCATTTTATAACCGATCCAGGCACTACCGGATGATGAGCTACGACAAGTACGTCTACCGGATCGCCGTCATTTGAAAGAGTATGAGGAATAAAGCCGTAATTACACGGATAGCTCATGGTAGTTTGCATAAAGCGATCAACAAAAACTGCTCCTGATTCTTTGTCAAATTCGTATTTGATTGGACCGCTATTCATCGGAATTTCGATAATTACGTTTATTTCGCCATTATTTGCTTTTGCTTTGATTTTATCTATAAACATGTTTTTTGTTTTGTTTTTGTCATGCCGTGGCTTGACCACGGCATCCAGTTAAAAATATTGAAACAACTTGTGTTTTAAGTTGTTTTTATGGATACCGTGGTCAAGCCACGGTATGACACCGAGTGCTTTAACTCGGAGGTCTATAATTCTCATCATGTTTTGCTAGTAACTGTCTTGCTATAAATTTTCCATTCGATAATTGTCCGATAGCAATAATTCCCTGTCTTTCACGAAATAGAGCAGGGAGTACACCTTGATATAATATCTCTAAATCCTTAATATTATCGGTAATAACAAAACTTATCTTATCAGCAGCAATTTTAGTTATTGAGTCTGTTTTAACAAGCCCGCCAACTCTTAATTCCTTGCCCTGTTCTATTTCATTAATTTTTGACGGTGGCAAAAAAAATACTATATTATTCTCTAAATTATAAAGTATTATACTAATTCCAAGAGCTGCTGAGCAGAAACAAATAATTATTGTTATTAATCTATTTCTTACTCTCTTTTGCATCAAATTTTTCTTGTTTTCTCAATGATTTATAATTTAAAAAACTTACTATTAACAATATCGTTAAGGCCAAAAAGGTAAATAAATATGCTACCGATATATAATTATTCATTTCTCAAAAATTCCATAATCTCCTTAGGCGAAGAATCTAAATAGAAATGTTTCAGATATTTTCCGTTCGCATCCATTAAATAGGTAAAAGATGAATGATCGAGCATATAGTTTGGGTCGTCATCGTCACTATTTACACGAGCATAGAAAACCTTGAATTTATCAGTTACATCTTTTATTTGCCCCTCACTACCGGTAAGACCTATAAATTTGGGATGAAAATGTTTTAAATATTCTTTAAGTACTATAGGATTATCACGTTTTGGATCAATAGTAATAAAAATAGGTATGAGATCTATTTTATGTTTACCTAAAATTTCTACAATCTCTGTCATTTTATTTAGAGAAGTCGGGCATATGTCCGGACAAGAGGTAAATCCAAAGTAAATGAGACTTAAATTACCTTTTAATCTGTCACTATTAAATACTTCATTGTTTTGATCTATTAATTCAAAATCACCACCGATTTTTACGTTATCTTCGTAAATATTAACTTGACCGGCAAGTGGTTTGTCGGGTGTTTTTAAAGATAGCAATAAATATAATGCTCCTACTCCTATTAATAAGCTAATTACGATAATTATTTTTATTACATTTGACTGCATTTTCATAAATATACTCGTTGAACTTGAAAAATTGGCTACGTCGTCTTTGTAAGTCCTCGGATGCTCACGTATTATTATACGCTCCGCTCCTCGGCTTACAGACTCCTGGCTCTTTTCCAAGTTGAACTTCGTATATCAACTCTTCATTTCACAGGAGTATAATTTTTTCTTTCAAGAAGTTTAAAATTATGACATTTTGGTTGTTCTTACACAAGCCCTAGCTTTTTAGGTTTAAAATATTTTACCCAAATATCTATTAACAATTTAGTGATGATAATCGCCGAAAACATTGAAGATATAATTCCGATCGTTAATGCAACGGCAAAACCTTTTATTGCGCCTACTCCAAATATATAAAGTAAAAAAGCAACGATTAAAGTAGTTAAGTTGGAATCAAGGATAGTAGCAAACGCAGATTCAAAACCGGTTCTAATAGCATAAAGATTAGAAACTCCTTTATGCAGTTCTTCCTTAATTCTTTCGTAAATCAATACATTAGCATCAACAGCCATGCCCATAGTTAGTATTATTCCTGCAATTCCAGGCAGAGTTAAAGTAGCCTGGAAAAGTGAAAGTAAAGCTAGAATATATAACAATGCAAGGCTTAAGGCTATATTGGCAAATAAACCAAGTACACCGTAAGACCAAATCATAAATATACAAACGGCTATAAATCCTATAAGTCCTGCTTTTTTGCCCGACTCTATAGAATCAGCTCCCAAATTTGGACCTATACTTCTCTCTTCAATAATTTTAAGTGGGGCAGGGAGAGAACCGGCTCGCAATAATAGTGCAAGCTCATTTGCAGACTCAACGGTAAAATTTCCAGTTATTATACCGCTTCCACCCATAATCGCTCCATTTATCGTTGGAGCACTTAGTAATTTATTGTCTAAAACTATAGCCAGGCGTTTACCGGTATTATTTTTAGTTATTTCACCGAATATTTTACTACCTAAATTGTTGAAAGAAAAAGCAACTACTGCTTGCGAATTTTGGTCAAAAGAAGCTGAAGCCGTGGTCAGTTGATCGCCACCTAAAACAACTTTTTTCTTTATAACTACAGAATACTCACCTTGACTTTCGCTATCTCCCTTAACTAGCATTGAACCTACCGGAACATGTCCTTTTACTGCTTCTTCGATATTGGCATTTTCATCAACTAAATGAAAAGTTAGTTTTGCAGTTTTCCCCAATATATTCTTCAGGTAAGAAGGATTTTCTTCTCCTGGAACTTGCAGTAATATATGCTTATCGCCTTGCTTCTGTAGCGTTGGTTCTTTAGTGCCGGTACTATCAACTCTCATGCGAACGATCTCAATAGATTGGTCTACTACCTTATTAAGTAAGTCATTTAATCTAGATTCGCTGTAGCTAAGCTTTATTTTATTTTCATTAACTTCGACTATAATTTCAGAATCAATTTTGTTAATTATTTTCTTTAACTGCTTTAATTCCTCAGGCGTTCTTAATTCTAAGTGGATGCTATTTTGTTTAACTAACAGATTTTTATAACCGATTTTATCGTCACGGAAATTTTTACGCAAATTATCGGCTAGATTTTCCATTGAATCATTTAAATAGGTATCAAAATCAACATCGAGTAATAAATGGGCTCCTCCTCTAAGGTCAAGACCTAGATTTACTGAATCATGAGGCAGAAGCTTATAGTTTACCTGCATGAAATTAGGTAAAGCACAAATAATCGCAAATATTGTACATATAATAGAAAGAAAAATTTTCCATTTAGGAAGATTTTGCACCGCTTACCTTCTTATCTTTTTTATTATTTTTGTTATCTTCTTTTTTTACCGGAACGTCTTTTGAACGGCTGGTTATATCAACAACAGCACTTTTTAAAGCTTTAATACGTACGTCTTTTGCTATTTCGATTTCAATATTATTATCATTTTCATTTACTTTAGTCACAATACCGTAAATGCCGCTATTTGTTAGAACTTCTTCGCCTTTTTTAACTTCACTTACTAACTTTTCTCTTTCTTTACGACGTTTTTCTTGTGGACGTAATAATAAGAAGTAAAATACGGCAAAAATTAAAACCATCGGTATTAAGCTTGTTAACCCCGACTGTAGAGAACTTGTTTCTACAGGAACTACCTCAGTTTCCTGTATTTCTATAGTATCGTTAGTGTTTACCTGATTATCTTGCGTACTTGCTGACATATGTTGCTTCCTTTAGATTATTAAATATAAAAAATTCAATAGAATAAAAATAGCTAGCTAAACGCTTTAATGCAAGGGTAAAATAAATAATGTATAAGTTAATTATAGTTTATGCTAGTTATAAATAATCAAAAACTAATTATATCTATGACAACTAAAATCGCCGATGTAAAAAATTATATAGAAGAAAAAGCTGATTTATTAATTGCTTTATCACGTATAGAAAGAGAAGAAGAAGTAATTGTCATTAGAAGATATTAAGAAAAAATATAGTTTGGAAGATTGAATTTATGATAAACTTACTGATGTCATTTGTGAAAGGGCGTTGTTGCCTGGACTGATTTTTCGTCATTGCGAGAAGAATTACGTAGTAATTCGACGAAGCAATCCAGTTAAAAATTCTGATTTACAGAGTTTTTTTAATCTTTTTCTGGATTGCCGCGTCGCTTCGCTCCTCGCAATGACGGTTTTGGTATCCACGCAACAACGCCACGCGGTAATGACATAAAACGGGAAAAATCACTGGAGCGGGTGAAGGGATTCGAACCCTCGACTTCGACCTTGGCAAGGTAGCGCTCTACCCCTGAGCTACACCCGCTTAAATTATCGGTTAAAATTTATTTACCGATACCCTCTAATAACGGCGTTTTAACATAAAAAGTTTAAGGGGATCAAAATTAATTACATTAAAACGCCTTAGTGCTTTTTAATCTAAGCGAATCTGAATATAAGTAATTATAAGATAAATTGCAAGTATTAAATTAGAAATTTATTGGCATCGTTCAAAAAGATATTGTACTAAAGTTATCGGATTCATAACTTAAGATCTAATTTTTTTAAATTGACTTTTGCTTTTATATAAAACAGTATAATTCTTTATTAATTTTAACTAATTTGTAAAGAAAATATGTTGAGTTACGCAAAAGAGCAAAAAAGTTTAGCCCGTAATCAAAAAGAAGCTATAGGGCTACTATCGATAGGTACATTTCTTGAATATTTTGATCTTATGCTCTATGTACATATGGCGGTACTTCTTAACGAGCTATTTTTTCCTGAAGCCGATGCACGAGCCGCTTCTCTATATTCTGCCATTGCATATTGTTCTACATATGTATTTAGACCTATCGGTGCTTTAATATTCGGTTGGATAGGAGACACTATAGGTCGTAAGGCAACGGTTATTATTACAACTTTTTTAATGTCGCTCTGTTGTCTTATAATGGCTAATTTAAAAACTTATGCCGAAATTGGTATTACGGCAACTTTTGTAGTAACTGCGTGTCGGATCGCTCAGGGGATGTCTTCTATGGGAGAGGTAGTAGGGGCTGAGCTTTATCTAACTGAAATGACAAAAATTCCTCAACGTTATTGGGTAGTGGCTTCGCTTGTTGTTTTTGTAACTTTAGGTGCAACTGTGGCATTGGCAGTAGGAACACTTGTTACTTCTTTTGGATTTGACTGGCGTATTGCTTTTTGGTTTGGAGCAGCTATTGCTATAGTTGGTGCTGTTGCAAGGACAAATCTTAGAGAGACTCCGGATTTCATTGATGCAAAAAGACGAATAAAGAAAACTGTAGCACAAGCGGGGATAGATAGTAATCGGCTAAAATCAAGCCCTATTTGGAGTGAAAAAATTAATAAAACAACAGCAATAGCCTTCTTTTTTATACATTGTGGAGCCCCGTTATGGTTTTATATTGTTTATATTTATTGCGGTAATATGCTAAAAAACTCATTTAATTACAGTGTTGCTCAAGTAATTCATCAAAATTTTATTGTTTGTGGTACAGAATTAATAAGTACAATAATTGTTACTTATGTGGTTTGTAAAATACATCCTTTAAAAGTCCTTAAAGTAAGATTAATAATATTTTCTATTGTAGCTATTATGTCCCCTATCTTACTAAATAATATTTCAACTACTATCGAATTACTTTTATTCCAATTATTTATTGCAGTATTTGCACCTACTACTTTTCCGGCAGGTGCAGTGTTTTATGCAAGATTTCCGGTATTAAAACGTTTTACATGTGGTAGTTTTATATTTGCTTTATCAAGAGCTTTAATGTTTGCAGTTTCTTCTTTTGGAACAATTTACTTGATAGATTATTTTAATCACTGGGGATTATTATTCTTTATTATTCCAATTCTAATTGGTTATACATTTGGAGTAAATCATTTTATAAAGTTAGAGGAGGAAGCAGAGGCTTATTATTAGAAAAAGCTTTTTGTCTTTCAAGTTCGATATTAAAAACTTTTAGGCATAACTCAGCAAATTCTCGTTCTAATTTATAATTTATATTAGCAGCGACCAAAAGAAAATTTATTAAAGTATCTTCAATAATTTTTCTAGCTTTCTCAGGTGATTTAACTCCCAAAGTTTGTACATTATGAATTCGGTCAAATAATTTTATTAATGCTGTATTGTATCTTTTCTCTTTAATTAATAAGTTTAAGCTTTCTCCGCTACTTATCTTTCCGTAAGATTTAATTCTAGTTAGACCTTCTACGTGTTTTGCTACTTCCGGTCCAAAAATTTCAGTAATTGCTTCTTCAGTTAATTCGGTGTCTTCAATAGTATCATGAAGTAAAGCGGCTTGTAGCATAATAACGTTATAAAGCTTAGGGGTTTCTTCAGCTACAAATTCAGCAAGCATAATTGCTACCTCAATCGGGTGCGAATAATAAGGCTCGCCTGATTGACGCATTTGAGAACCGTGATATTTACGGGCATAGTAGATACCTTTTTTGATTTCAAGGATATCCATAGGATTTTTTACTTTAGTATTTAAAAATTCGAGTTTATCAAGTAGTTTTTTACTATAAACACAAATTTCAAACTTTTCTTTCCAAGGGTTTAAATCTTCCATAAACTTTATTTACAGATAGCCTCTAATTACAATTTGTGAGCTATTAATTAAAAAATTGCAATAATAAATAGCCGCGGATTAAAGATTATTATTATATAATTTAAAATATTAATCCTAAAGTCAAAATATAACTATGTCAAACCGTAATAGTTTAGAAGCACAAGAGTATGCACAAGCTAGCTCCTTAAATAATACTAATCTAACTGCATCACAGGGTGAGTTAATACTTACTGTTGCAAATTTATTGTTCAAAGAGTCGAATATTAATAATAATAATCAGAACATACCGAGAGATAATCACGTATCTTATGAGAATAATGTTAATAATATTATCGATTTTGAAAACCAGGATACAAGTTGTGGTATATGTAAATGTCTTGGAGCTATAGCTACTGCTTGCTGTAATATGTATGTATTTTTATTTGAATAGATACCTTTCCAAACTTCGCTTCTAGAGGTAATTTATACGTCGAGCCTAGACTCGCATCCTTACGTACTTCTACGTACGCTGCGGTGCTGAGTTGTCTCCTTTAAATTCTTCTCTATAAGCTGGTTTGGAAAGATATCTAATAAACAATTACACTAAAAAAATATGAGCAAGGCTTAAGAAAGTTAGGAAACCTAACGCATCGGTTATGGTTGTTAGGAATACGCCAGAGCCTGCAGCGGGGTCGATATCAAAATAATGCAGTACTATAGGAATAGCAGAGCCGAATAATCCGGCTACTAAGAAATTTAAAATAACTGCAATAGCAAAAATTACACTAAGCTTTAAATCAAACAACATCACAAAGCTAAGTCCTGCTCCGATAATTGCAAGTACAAAACCGTTAAAAGCCGATACGGCTATTTCTTTTAATATAACTTTATTGACATTATTATAATGAATATCCTTATTAGCAAGGGCTCTAACCGTAACGGTCATAGCTTGTGTTCCGGCATTTCCGCCCATTGAAGCTACAATAGGCATAGTAGCTGCAAGCGTTACAAGT
>NZ_CBCDJS010000034.1:0-12046 GCF_965035265.1 Rickettsia sp. | reverse complement strand
TTAAGATAGACATGATTTGGCTATCACTGTGTTTTGATATTGTCATTTATAGAATCTCCTTCTTTACTTCTAAAAAATTCTACTCCTTTTGTCGATTGTTTTTGGGGAGGATTACCCTATTATTGACTCTTCTGCTAACTGCAAGAGTTAAGCCGATTAGCCAGTTAGGTATCTCTTCCTTTACTTGAACTGTATATTCTTCCCCTGCAGAATTAATACGCGTCTCATCTCGCATCTCATAGCTGTTAATCTTGAACTGATTTCTTACTGTCTCAACATCACTATCAAGACGCTGATACACTATATTTTCAAGCTCCTCTGCGGACGCATGAAGCTTAACCTCCTGTCTATGACGTGACATGAGCACCAAAAACGCCTCATAACCAATAGAGCGGTCAAAATATACATGCATTCGGTCTACCGTCTCACCTTGCAGTTTGTAGCCAGTTAATGCATATCCATGATCCAACTTCACTCGTCTCTTATTATTTGCAGCGTCAAAAGCAGTATCAATATTTATTATATCCTTTGAACCATCTGCCTTATGTACTAATATTTTAAGTACCCCGTCGCCATCGCTCTCGCCTTTACTACTCGCACCACCACTAAACGATTTAACCGAAGGCTTGACTGACAATATTGTTCCTACTTCACCATTGCTGATACCGTATCTTAAACTATTCTCCTCAAATACTATTTGGTCGCCTTTCATCAGCGGCAGCATTCGCCCGCCACTGCTAATTTGTACTTCAGCTCCCTTTAATGCTCCGCTATGCTTTAACTCATCTCTGACTCTGCTATTAAACTCAGCTACCTTCTCATTCGTATATGCTCCAATTGCTATACTTCTAATAGCTATTAAATCATCTCTCTTAAGATTATCTATCTGCTCAGTATATTCCTTAGCAAATGACGTAACTAAGCTGGTTTTAGCTTCCTGCTCATTATCCTTAATATTAAATACATCTAGTTTTCTATATATCTCAATGGCTTCCTGCATTGCAAAGCGTCCCATAGCTCTCGTCGCCTGCCTGTACTCTACTTTTTCCTGTCTTCTAACTTCAGTAAGCTTAACTCCTCCTGCAATCTTACGTGCTTTGTTAAACGCTCCAGTCATACCAACAGCTGTAAACTGGTTGTTATCCCCAACAAGTACTAGCTTTGCTTTAGACCTTAAGACCTCGTGAGCTAGATAGTCCATATTAGCAAGTTCTATCATACTTGACTCATCGGCGATCAATACAGTTTTGCTATCAAGAACTTCTGCATTGCTGCCGCTGAAGACTGCATCACAACCAATAGATTTAAAATATTCCTCCTCTTCATAATATTTACTGCTTAAATCTATCTTAAAGTCGCCTCCTTTGGATTCTACGATTTTCTTACGAAGTAAACTCGTGTTATCTGCCTTAATTCCAGCATTACGACTTAAAACCTTAGCAGATACGCTACTTGGACCGGTACCTACTACCTTAAAGCCAGCTGCTTTATACTGCCGTACTATCTCTCGCATCACAAAAGTCTTACCAGCTCCAGGATTCCCTTCAAGTACGCTAATATCAGAGCCGTTACATACGGACAAAATCGCCTTAGTTTGTTCATCACTAAATTCGTGGTTCTTGCTGCCAAATACATTAAGCTTTAAACCTAAACTACCTCCTATCTTATCATTAAACTTATTTTGTAGGTTCGCTCCTACTACATTTACTAATTCACCTATTTGTTCTTTAAGACTGTTTCTCTCGCCAATAGTGCTATCTAAAATATTTAGCTTATGTTCGCCGCGAACATTTAACTCCTCTATAGCAGATACATAACGACGTTCTAAATTCACTCTAGATTTCAAGGAATATAGCGTTCTGCCCATCAAATCTTTCTGATCCATTAACTCTATCTTATCAGATAGCAAAAGCTTATTGTAAAGTCTTAAAAACTCCTCGCCATATTCTTTGTTCAAATGCTCGATAGCTGGGTTGTTAGTAGTATTTTCTGCTTGGTTGTTAGTGCTACTTTCTGTTTTGTTGCTATCTGTATTCCCTGCCTGACCTCCTGCCGTAATATCTACTGCATTTTCTGCTATATTTTGTTCTGTATTTCCACCACCTGCTTGCTCATTTACTAAGCCCTTACCAAATGCTCTAATAGCTTCTTGCTCTTTTGCAATATCACTGCTTTTTGACACTAAATGGACCATTAAAGTATCCGATAATGCAATAGCTATATCTTCTTTAGTAAACACTGGCTTCGTGTACGAAATGCGACCAAAT
The DNA here is from genome assembly GCF_965035265.1 of Rickettsia sp. Classification (NCBI taxonomy): domain Bacteria; kingdom Pseudomonadati; phylum Pseudomonadota; class Alphaproteobacteria; order Rickettsiales; family Rickettsiaceae; genus Rickettsia; species Rickettsia sp. The sequence goes on along the minus strand of NZ_CBCDJS010000034.1, from coordinate 9,779 downwards.
ACTATTTCAGGATTCTCATATATCCTCGAAGCATTCTCAGCTATGATCTCTTTATTTTTCGCCTCAAGTTCAGTAGCCTTCATATAATGAGCAGGACCTTTATGATGCGTTGGCTCTTGATCTATACCAAGTGTTTTAAATGACTTAGCAGTGACTCTAAATGGTAACCCTGCTTCCTCATATACTTTGTTGATTTCGACCTCGCATTGATGTCTTAAATTAACAAGAAATTTATTATTGCTTGTCAGTTCTCGATCCTTTTTATCAAATACTATTTCACCATTCTCTAAACGTTTTAAGTTTCTGCTTAAATACTGTATATGTACATGCGGATTCTCCGGATTATCATAATGTATATTTACATCACAAACTATGCCTCGTGATACTACATTTTTTTGTACATATGCTTCTACTAACTTAATATTTTGTTCTTTACTTACTTCCTTGGGTAATGAGAATTCAATTTCTACTCCTGTTATAGAATCCTCTCTTTTTTCTCTCGCTTCTGCCGCATTCCATAACTGCTCTCTATCTTGCAACCATGCGGCGCCTTCAAAACTTTCAGGCACAAATATCTTGCTATATGCCACTCCTTTCTTATTAGTAAAATCATACGTAATACTAATCTCTTCACCACTCTCTTTATCAATGGTTCTATATACTAATTTACTTGCTGCAATATATGCGGCTGTAGCAACAGCATTTTGTCCTTTGCTCCTTTGTATTGATGAATTATGAAAGTGGTAGGAAGCCATTTTAATTTTTAAATTAATTTTATTTATCAGTTAAGCAGTTATTTTACTACTCACTGAGCGCATGACATTTTGTGCAAACAAAATGTTGAAGTGCACTTTTACGAGAACACTTCTACTACATCATACTTTATTATTTTTTGTAATCTATTTTTACCTGTGTATTACTAAAGGGTTTTAAGGGGGCTGACTGCCCCCTTAAATGATCCCCCGCTATATCTGTAAATGAAATATGTGTGATATCTTCCTTTTTCTTGACTGTAGATTGTTTTTGTTGGTATACTAACTTAGTATAAAACGTATATGATAAGATGAATTTCTGAAGTAAGAGGAACTATGGTAACAAAAACACTTGCAACAGCTACTAAACTTGCTAACTTACAACAACTTAAAAAAGATCGGATAGCTAAAATTGAAGAGCAATTAGCACTACAACAAACTCAGTTGCTTCAGAAGCGTAAAGAAGAATTGTTTAATATATTCAAATCTTGTAATGCTCTAACTATTGATGATAGATTGCTAATTGGATTTTTAAAGTTTGTCAAAAATATTGATAATAAAAATCATCCTTTTTTAAATGAATTAAAAGAGGTGCATAAGAAATCTAAAATGCCCAGTAAACCAAAATCAGGAAACATCAAAACTGATTAAACTAATCACAAAAAAATTATGGTATACGCGTATGCAATTACAAAAAACAGTAGCCTTTGATCGTAAATCTGACGCTAGAAAAAAGATTATGTTAGGTGGATTATTTGTTAAAGCAGGACTTGATTATTTGCACCCTGATAATGCTCATATTCTTTACGGAATGTTACTTGATTGTAAAGAACAATTGATTATTAATCCAAAGATTATAGATAAGTGGAAAAGTAAAGGTAGATACTTGTTAATCTCTAAACTTTAAATGATTATTTTAGCAAATAATGTTGATTTTTTATGTATTGGCTTCTTCTAGTTATAGCAGGCATCTTTGAAATAGCTTTTATTATTGCATTAAAATATTCTAACGGTCTAACAAAACTAGTACCAACATTATTTTTTATTTTATTTGAAATATTAAGCTTATTCTGCCTTGCTAAAACATTAAATAAAATCCCTATAGGTACAGCTTATGCTGTATGGACTGGTATAGGTGCTGCAGGCGCTGCATTACTTGGTATTTTTGTGTTTAATGAACCAACATCTATAGTACGATTATTCTTTATTACTACCTTAGTTATATCGATCATTGGTCTTAAAATGTCTTAAATATCAAAATAATGAAAAATAATAATCCAGATAATCTTAGTGCTAATATTAATAAAAAAGCAAAAGCTTTGATATGTAATTATTATGAATATTATATTATGACTGTAGGTATACTTGGACAATCCATGCATTATATACAAGCATATAAAATATTCTCAACTCAATCTGCTGAAGATATTTCATTACCGGCATACCTTATTTGTTTATTTTTACTTATTAACTGGTTAATTTACGGTGTAGTTAAAAAAGCTAAAGCCCTTATTTATGCAGAGGCGCTAGGTATAGTGGGATGCTCTTCTATTATTATAGGCACTTATCTTTATAACTAATTGACATATGCCTTATTATTGGACTAAAGATCATAAATATTATAGATTAACTACTCAAGCTAATTTATTTGGTACTACTGACCTTATATGTAGCTGGGGTTCTTTGTACTCTAATAAAGGCAATTATAAAGTCATCCACTGTAACTCATCATATGATATGGATAAGAATATTAAGCGTATTACTAGGATAAGGAAATCAAGAGGGTATATCCTCATACATACAAATAAAGCATAAAACCTCCTAGATTCTTAATAAAACTATATGAATAAACATGATGTTAATGAATATATCTCCGGCATCATAGAACGTATTACTTATCATAGCCCTGATAATGGATTTTGTGTATTACGTATTAAAGTAAAAGGTCATAGGGATTTAATAACCGTTACAGGCAACACACCATCTGTACTAGTAGGGGAATATATAAAATGCAGTGGTATTTGGCATAACGATAGAAACCATGGCAAACAATTTAAGGCACATTTTATTAAATCATTGCCGCCTGATACACTAGAAGGTATAGAAAAATATCTTGGTTCTGGGTTGATTAAAGGCATAGGGCCATATTTTGCTAAGAAATTAGTATTAGCATTTAAAGATAGAGTGCTTGAAGTTATTGAACACGAGCCTCATCTTTTATCTACTGTTGATGGGATAGGTAAGGTAAGAGCTAATCGTATTTGTAGTAATTGGCAGGCACAAAAAGTCATTCGTGAAATAATGGTGTTTCTACAATCGCATGGCGTAGGTACTACTAGAGCCACTAGAATCTACAAAACATATGGTGATAGAGCGATTGAAATAGTGTCAAATAACCCTTATCAATTAGCTAAAGATATAAGAGGTATTGGATTTATTTCAGCAGATACCATAGCTCGTAATTTAGGTATTGATAGGAATTCTTTAATCAGAGCCAAAGCAGGTGTAACCCATGTATTACTTGAAGCGATATCAGATGGCCATTGCGGCTTACCTAAAAAGATATTACTACAAAATATTCAGAAATTACTTGAGATAGAACAAGAAATAGTTGAGCGGGCTATAATAGAAGAAGTAGCGTCTAATGTATTAATAATTGATACTATTGATAATGTAGAATCGATTTTCTTAACTAGTTATTACATATATGAAAAGAATATCGCTAAAATACTAGTTAATTTGACAAAAACTTTTGTTACTTGGGGCAAAATAGATACCGTGGCCGTTTTGCCATCAATAGAGCAAGAGCTAGGTATTACGCTTGCAATAAGTCAAAAAACGGCTATAGAAAAAGCACTTCAGCATAAATTGATGGTTATTACGGGTGGACCAGGAACAGGAAAAACTACCTTGGTTAATTCATTACTTAAAATATTATCTACGCAGCATTTAAATATTAAATTATGTGCACCCACTGGTAGAGCAGCTAAACGCTTAAGTGAAAGCACGGGACTCGAAGCCACCACTATACATAGATTGCTTGAGATCGATCCTGCTTACGGAGGGTTTAAACGTAATGAGGATTCACCATTACTATGCGATTATTTAGTAATAGATGAAGCTTCAATGGTAGATATATCGCTATTTCATGCATTATTAAAAGCGATGCCACACACTTCAGCATTACTAATAGTTGGTGATGTAGACCAACTACCTTCTGTAGGTGCTGGGCAAATATTAAAAGATATTATAAATTCTAGAGTTATACCAACGGTTAAGTTAACTGAAATATTTAGGCAAGCTGCAACAAGTAATATTATTATTAATGCTCATCGAGTGAATAATGGTATCTTACCTGATCTTACACCCACTAAAAAAGAATCGGATTTTTATTTTATAGAAGCAGAGCATGGAGAAGATATCATTAATAAAATTATTATAATGATAAGGGAACGTATACCAAATAAATTTAATCTTAACTCTATAAATGATATTCAATTATTATGCCCTATGCAAAGAGGAGGTGTAGGAGCTAGATCATTAAATATTGAGTTGCAGAAAATACTAAATCCAAACTATAGCAGCGGCATAACAAAATTTGGTCAAACTTTTGCTATTGGTGATAAAGTTATGCAAACAGAAAATAATTATGACAAGGAAGTCTATAATGGGGATATAGGGATTATTAATAATATTAATGAACAGGACCAAGAAATCACAATAAACTTTTATAATTGTGATGTGGTTTATGATTATAGTGACCTTGATCAAATTACTCTAGCCTATGCTACTACAATACACAAATCTCAAGGTTCAGAATATCCAGCAGTAATTATTCCACTAACTATGCAGAGTTATATGATGCTTAAACGTAATTTAATTTATACAGCTATCACCCGAGGCAAGCATCTAGTTATAATAGTTGGACAGAAAAAAGCATTAGCTATAGCCATTAAAGATAATAAAACTTCGTTGCGTTATTCAAAACTGCAAGCATGGTTAATGACTTATTAATTATAGGAAATTAACCAAAAACTATCACTCAATCATTGACAGTAATCAGTGTTATCCCATATAATACAATTCAGAATCGCCAACTAAATAGCGTATTACATCTTATACTTCCTGTACAAGATAGCGATAAATTGAGGCTTTTGACAAATTGAATTCTTGCATCAGGTTTTTGATTTTAGTACCTTGTTTTCGTTTTTCTTTAAGATCATTTAATTGTTGCTTTGTTAAGTATTGTTTCTTCCCAAACTGTATACCTCGCTCTTTTGCTTTTAGAATGCCATCCATTTGCCTCTCGGCTCTAATCTCAGTTTCAAATTGTCCAATTGCTCCTAATACATTAAATATTAACCGCCCAGTTGCATCTTTAGTATCAATATTTTGATCTAGGACTTTCAGAGCTACAGATTTCTGATCTAGAAGCTCAGCTATTTTGCATAGATGTGCAGTAGAGCGTGCCAACCTATCTAATTTTATAACAATAAAGATATCTCCTTCACGCACATAATCTAATGCATTTTTAAGTGCACTTCTTGTTCCGTCAAGACCGGATTTCTTTTCTTGAAATATTTTATCACAATCTTTTAATTTATCTAATTGCACATCTAGGGACTGTCCTGATGAACTAACTCTTGCATATCCTACTTTTGCCATATTAATGTCTCATAATCTCTTAAAGGTTATAAGAATAATATAATGAGACATTAATTAAGACAAGAGTTTTATTAGTCTCGTAAAGTATACTTTTGGAGACGTATAGAACGCTTCCGACCAATTAGATTATCTTCCCATCCCTGATGTTCCAGGTTGTGGTGATTTAGATCGCGCCCTACTTGCATTAAGTCTTTCAACAGCTGATAAATTATCTTTTTGTTTTTGTTGCATTTTAATATTATTAAAATTATATTTTGACTCCTCAAAAATTATGCCACCAGTTCTTTTCCGTATTATATTTTTTACTAACTCGTTTCCTCCTGATTTAAATGCATCATTAAGTTCTTTTTGTGCAGCATTGAGGTATTTTAGTGTTTTATAAGTGATTGCATAATTCCTCTTCTTTTGTTCCCCTATATTAATAGAATATTTATTAGTATACTCTTTTAAATCTTCATTTTTACTCACTTTTAAAGCACTATTTCTTGGAGCTGCTAAATTATTACTGATAGTCTGAATACTTTGTGCATTCTTAACAAATCGCGGGTGTAGCTTAGCTATATCTAACTGCATTATTTGAGGTAAATACTCCCCTAATGTACTACCTAACTTTGACATAGTATTCAAATCCTGAATACTAAATATAGCACAACTAAAATTATCTTTTTGTATAGAACCTGAATGAGCATTTATTTCTTTCTCTATATCTTTAATGTCTTCTAACTGGAATAGAAATTGCATATATGTAATAGATGGTGCATCAGCAGCATCAATTGTAAATATTTTCAATTTATCTTTATCAAACGTTAAATGTACAGGCGTGCAATGATAACCCTCCGTATTCATAATTATATCATATTCAAACGGTTTGCCATCTGTAACATTTTCTTTAATCTTCTCTATTAATCTATTACGGTCATCTAGTGTTGCAATGAGCGTTGTTTGATAATGCTGCTCCTTCTTTTCCCTAGATTTTGCTTTATATTCAAGTATTAGTGCAATTTCTTCCTTCTCCAATGGGGTAGATATAGACAATATTTGCATATCTTCTTTAGTTGCTACCTCATTTGAGGTTCTTAGACGATCTAAAATCTTAACCTTTTGATTTAAAGATTCAGTTATTACATTATAGCTTTTATACTGCATAGCAAATTTACTCCTTATTATTCTTCACGCCAAAATCTCATGATTTGATACCTCATCATCTATCCCTTCAAGTTCCATAGCTTCTTGACTAGCTTCCATGCCGCAACTCATATAAGGTACAAGCGCGCTTTCTGCCTCATGTAGCTCCATTTCTTTTGCTACCTTTTGCCCTTCTGCAAAATCTAGTATTAGCTTCTCTAATTCCTGATTACTATAATCATTCACAGCTACTAAATACTGATCAATATTTGCCTTTAAATCAGGATTATCATTTGCAAATGACGTGAGATACTGCTTGATTCCTTCAAGTATCTGCTCTCTATTGTCGTTGGTGATAATAGAATTGCTTGCAATATCATCGTTATCGCTCTTATCAGCATTATTTCCAGTGATGTATGCATATCGTTTGACCATGGGCACTTCAACTACTTCCTTATTTATCATAGCATCGTCATCACTACTATGCTCTAAATCTGAACTAACTTCTATTGCTCCCCATGTATCTTCTGCTGCTTTCTCATGGGTCATAGCTTGAGTCTCGAGCTCTACATATTTTACTAAATTATCACATAGCTTCTGTAACTGCTCTGTGTGGTCTTCTACATACTTACGACCTACCGCTACTAATGCTTCTATGTTTTTTGGATTACTATTATCTAAACTACTTGTCTCTTTAGTAATAAGTAGCTTTACTTCCACAAACTCATCCTCTCCCGGTAAATCTACCTTTACCTCTGCTGTGGAGCTATCTTCACTGCTTTGCATTAAACGACTAACTAGCTTGCCTTTAACAAGCCAACCTATTACTCCATCAAATCCTATCTTAGGTATAGAGCTGCTAGCCTCACGATCATTGTCAAAGTTAAGTGATAATACCATTGTATCATCTAGTATTTTGGCATTCTCTTCCCTACTATGACCGTTCTTTAATATCTTGAGTGCCTCATATGCTGGTCTATTAGCCCCAAGTCCTCCATCTGCATACGCATAAAGTGCATCCTCTTGATTCTCATAACCTGTAATATGCTCTTTATTAGTTACAGGCTTAAAATATGTAGGTGCTGCTGTTGTTGCAAGTAATACGTCTTTTACTCTAACATGAGAACTATAGCCGTGGAAACTGTCAAATATTTTAACCTCTTGGTCTTTACTTGCTAAATCAGTGACAGGGATTATTAATCTAGATGTTGTATCATCTAATCTTAATCCTGCCAAATGCTGCTCTAATATTTCCTTTAATGGTCCTTGACTATGCTTATGCGTAAATATTTGCTTTATTCCGTCATACCAATGATGCTCAAATATCTTCGGCGCTGCGTCTGTAAATATCTTTAAAGCGTCTTTTGCACTATATTTAGCTATGTTTGAGCCTTGCTCTTTTGGAATAGTTAGCAAGCCTGCAATAAGACCACCGACACTAGTACCGGAAATAATAGGAAATAATTCTGATATAGATTTACCTGTTCGCTCTTCTATCTCAGCTAGCACCACTAGCTCCGCTATCCCCTTAACTCCACCGCCGGATAATGATAATATGCGGTTACTCTTTATGGATTCCGATGTACTATTATCCTGAGTAGGATCGCCCTTGATATTCTCTACTATTTCCTGTTCGATATGCTCAAATGCTCTTTGTGCGTGTATTGCTGTTGCCATATTTTACCTTCTTCTATCCTAAATCTAAATCATTATAGTATTTTGTGATAATCTCATGTGTTAGCGTTGGTGTACTCAAAGCTGTTACCCTAATTGTTTTGATGCGTTTCGGGTATTGATCAGCTAATGTTCTAAAACCATTATGAATCTTCTTGTAATCACTTAAGTCCTTAATATCAAATCTATTATCTCTCAAGTTACTGCTACTATAGTTACTACCATTACGAACTCTGGCTCTTTCCATCGCTAATACTGGCTCTATATCAATAAAGAACGTAATGTCCGGCATTATAGAGGGCATAAGCTTTTTATGCAAGCTGTACACGAGTTCCATACCACCATCAATCTCTAAACCTTGATACACGACCGTAGAATCAATGAATCTATCACATATCACCGTATATCCTGCTTCTATTGCAGGAAGAATCTTTTTCACAATATGATCATAACGTGCTGCCATAACTTGTAATAACTCTGACATCGGCAGTAAATCTCTATGTACCATGATACTACGCATCTCTTCAGCAATCTCTGTGCCTCCAGGCTCCCTAGTTGACATAACAGAAACGTGCTGAGCACTTAAATATTCCTTTAACATACGGCATTGCGTGGATTTACCACTACCATCTACACCTTCTAATGTTATAAATCTGCCACGTTTAACTCTATTAGTGCTAGTCATGATTATTACCGAGAATACTGATTATTTATCTGCCTCTGTCTTTATTACTCTTACTTTGCGTTATAGTCGAAACCCATGAGACAGCTTCTTTCCTTTCCGCAGCTACTTTACCTTGCATTGTGAGCTCATTTGCTGAAACTATTTTTTTATTCGATAAATCATCTGTATTTAAAAACTGTAATATCTCAGCTGAATTCATATTCTTTATCTGATCTTCAATATTAACACTATTAACCTTAACATTACCCTTATCACTGACCTCTGATGGTTGTATTTCATCTCTATTCAAAAATTGTAACACCTCTTTTGAACTCATTTGTTTGATCTTTGCTTCTATAGTGTCTTGAACCTCAAGATTATTATTTTGATCCGGCTTACCACTACGCTTATCTGCAACTACTTTTTTACTGCTCTTATGCGATACTCCAAATAATTTAGTAATAAAATGTTTGATCTTATTTTCTTTCTTTGCCTTAATATCATTCTGATATCCTTGCTCCTTACCATCCTGCGTTATAATAGGCTCAACACTCGCAAATATCGCCTTATGGTTTTCTAGCTGCTCTTTGTGAAAATCATTTAATTTATTCTTCTTGCTTTCTTTTTTACCCATTGTCTTATATCCTATGTTACTAAATTGTTCTATTATTCGTTAATTGATCTCACTTTTCTTCAAACTACTTAAATATTCTAAAATATCTAAATAACCGCTACCTGCTGCAAGTGACAAGGCAGTATCTCCTTGATGATCCCTAAAATATATATCAGCACCACTAAGTACAAGCTTTTTACTGCCTCTAAATTACCTTGTGATGCAGCTTTCATTAATGCCTGGTTAAAATATAATGGCCTGAAAAATCAAGACAAAATATATGAAC
>NZ_CBCDJS010000033.1:0-12208 GCF_965035265.1 Rickettsia sp. | reverse complement strand
TCATCCCGCGACTTGATCGCGGGATCCAACTTAAAATTAATAATATTAGTATTTTTTATTGCTTTTATGGACCCCGTGGTTAAGCCACGGGGTGACACAGTAGATTTTACCGATCCACGAAGCCTACGGCTGCTCGCAATGACGACTTATATTAACATCAAAGCGGGACTCTCTATAAACTTCTTAAATGCTGCTAAAAATTCAGCACCGACAGCTCCGTCCACTACTCGGTGATCGGCAGAAAGAGTTACGTCCATAATTGTTGCTATACTTATTTGATCATTCTTGATTATAGTGCGTTTTGAGCTGCTACCGACGCCCATTATACAGCTTTGCGGCGGGTTAATTATAGCATTGAAATTCTTAATTCCATACATACCGAGGTTAGAAATGGTAAACCCTCCGCCTTGAAACTCTTCAGGGGTTAATTTATTATCTTTTGCTTTCTTTATTAATTCTTTCATCTCACGGGATAGCTCTATAATATTTTTTTGATTAGCATTTTTAACTATCGGCGTAACAAGCCCATTTTCAATTGCTACCGCTACTGAAATGTCAACATTATTGTAATATCTAATCGCATCTTCCCCCCAACTAGCATTAGCACTTGGCGCTTCTTGCAGAGCTTTGGCTACTGCTAAAATAATAAAATCGTTAACTGATATTCTTGATGATTTATCTTCTGCAAAAGATTTATTGATATCTTCTCTCATATCTAACAATTTATCAACATTACATTCTATAGATAAATAAAAATGTGGAACTGTTTGTTTAGATTCAAGCAGACGCTTGGCTATAATCTTGCGGATGTTATTATTCGGTACTAAACGATATTCTTCAGGATTTCTACTAACTATTTTATTATGAACAGTGCTAGGAGTATATGATAAGATATCTTGTTTGACTATTCTACCGTGCGGTCCGCTACCTTTTACGCTCTCAAGCTTAATATTCCCCATTTTTGCAAGTCTTTTCGCAAGAGGTGAGGCGAATATTTTACTTTTATCATGATTTGTAACTGCTAACTGCTGTTCTATATTAGAGTGTTGTACAGCTATATTCTCGGAGGATTTTGGAAGGTTAGCATCTGCTTTTGGTGATAGTGATACACTACTATTTTTTGCAATGAACGCATCAATATTGGCTATGTCTTCTCCCTCTTCGCTTAACACGGCAATTAAAGAGTTAACAGGTACATTTTGGCTATTTTGCGGGATAACTATTTTGGCAAGTATTCCCTCGTCTACTGCCTCTACTTCCATCGTTGCTTTATCGGTTTCAATTTCGGCAATTACTTCCCCAGGATTAACTTTATCCCCCTCTTTTTTTAACCACCTAGCTAGATTTCCTTCAGTCATAGTTGGAGATAAAGCAGGCATTAAAATTTTAATCGGCATAATATATTTAGATTTGTTATTTTATTGGTTGTTATTTAACGGTAATTTATGTCATTCCTGCGAAAGCAGGAATCCAGTATAAAGCGAGATAAGTCGAGCTTTTAATTTCAAAAATTTGCTGTATTTATAATTTTTTTTGGATTCCCGCCTACGCGGGAATGACATAAACGAGCCATGCAACAACGCCCTTCGCTCCTCGCAATGACGTTATTGCACCTTAATATCAGGGCTAACTATCATTATCATCTGCTTACCTTCCATTTTAGCATGCTGATCGATTTTAACGAGTCCTTCTAACGCTACTTCTATACGTTTAAATAATTCTTGCCCGACTTCTTTATGAAGAATCTCTCTACCTTTAAACCATAAAGAAATTTTTACTTTATCGTCGTCTTTTAAAAATTCTTTTATTTTTCTTAGTTTAGTTTCAAAATCACCTATACTAATATTAGGTTTAAATTTCATTTCTTTAAGTACGACGATTTTTTGCTTTTTGCGTGCCTCATGCAAACGCTTTTTGCTTTCATACTTAAACTTACCGAAATCTAAGATTTTACATACAGGAGGTTCGGCATTCGGTGATATTTCGACTAAATCAAGACCGGCTTTGTCAGCCATGTCAAGTGCTTCTCTAATATTTACGACGCCGTGCATTTCACCGTTTTCGCCTACTAGACGAACTTCTCTAGCTCTGATTTCTCTATTAGCCTTAGGAAAATTATTTTTAGAAATAAAATTTCTCCGTATTATGTTTATAAATAAATATATATTGCATTTAACTTATTTTATTTAAAATTACAAGTAAATAAAATATTTTATCTTTAATTTTATTTAGAAAGTTTTAAAAAAAATTGAAACTACGAGGCAAATTCCAAATATTAATAAACAGATTCGTGTTAATTTAGCGATTCTTTCCTGCGTTTTCAAGTTTTTTAGATCTATAGCATGTTTATGAGCTTGTTCTTTTTGCGCCATATTCATTAATTCTTGTAAAGTACCGGGATAAATATTCTCATACTCACTGATTAAATCAATTGGCGGTAATATATGTTCAAATTTTTTACGGTAAAAATTATTATCAGACTCGTTTACACTAAAAGTCTTAGCATAACCTTTATTTAATCTATTATTTTTGTTAAAAAAACGTTTAGTCTCTTTCATATTCCTTTTTTATTTTTTGAAATGTATACAATATATTACTTTCAACTATTTTAAAATAATCAATTAATTGCGTTTCTTTTTTTTGCTGTTGTTTGGAGCTTTTCATATTTATTATATTCTTTAGCTCTGCATATACTAGTTTTATAAAATTTTGTTTCATTGATTATACTAAATTTATAAAATCTTTTTTTGGTATCAGCGGTTCGCCCCTAAAATTTATAGCATTATTAAATTTATTGCAACAGGTTATAAAATTTTTATCACATCCGGCAGTAATTTTTACTTCCTCGGCATCTTTAGCATAATCTGGTATAATATCCTCTAATATAATCAAATCGCCGAAATTACTTAGAACTTTACTGCTAAAACGATTGTCACCGAATATAATTTGACCGCCGTTATAATAGCCGTTTTCTTTATCTAAATCTAGTATTCTTAAACTTTCTTTGAGTATTTCTTTAACCTTATATATCCCGCTATATAAATTTTTATCTATTTTACATTTACTATCTCCGAAAGCCACTCTACAGGTTTTACTATATCGATTAATTACGGTTTGATTATATTTTACCGTTTCAGGTTTTAAATGTATTTTAAAACTTAAGTCATATTTTGTATATAAAGTGCAATAATATGTGATAAAATGCTCAAAAACACCTTCACTATATATTATTAGTTTAACAATAGCATTATTTAAATCCATCGCCGTCGTAATGCCTTTCTCTTCAAAAATACCTTCAATAATTATATGATTTTGTGCAGAATCGTTAAATTCCGCTTCTTTTAAATCTAAACCTGAATTCGGTAAAAAAACTATATCTTCATTTTTTATAATATGATCGCTATTTGTTAAATTTAATTCCTCACCACTTGCTAGCTTAATTTGGAAACAATAAACAAAATTCGTGAGCCTTGTAATTACTTCTTCAATGGTAATACTCATATAGTCACCTCAATTAATTCTATATCGGATAACGCTATAGAACCATCACTGCAATATGAATATTCAAAGCTATCTATGCTAAATCTAACAGCTACGTCAAAAGTAAAATCAGCAGCTAAAGTTGCATCTTGTCCTAAAGAATTCGGAAGTGTTATAGTGCCGTCATTGTAATCAATTATACCCATAGTCGTTACGTTATTATTAACAGGTTTGGTAATCACTCGTTCATAAGGAGCAATAGCATCGCTATATATCTTTTTTAACTGAAATTTATTTAAATTACCGTCACCTTTAGCAATAATTTCGCTAATTCCTTTATAATCCGCATAATCCCTAAACCTAAAAACAAAGTTACTTCCACGTCTTGCTTTAAAAAAGCTATTAAATTGCTCAAATTCCGTATTACTTAACCTTGCGTTTTTTATCAAATATTTTTGACAGCCATAGTTGCGATCTAAATGTCTTGCTTCTCTACCTGATTTAGTTATAGCATGAGAAGTGGAAAATTCCGGCTTTCCAACGGCAAAACTTTTAATAAATTCCGGCATGCGTATATCGTGAAAATTCATAAGATACCTAAAATTACATGTGTGATGTCATTCCCGCGTAGGCGGGAATCCAAGAAAAATAAACACAAATACAGCAAATTTTTAAAATTAAAAGCTCGATTTATCTCGCTTTATGCTGGATTCCCGCTTTCGCGGGAATGACATTGTTTTTCTAAATTCTTTACAAGATCACTTAAAGCATCAGCAAAATCATCAAAAATTGCTATAACTTTTTCAGCATTTTCTTCTTCATATGTGTGAAATGCAAATTCTCTTACTTCAATAAATTTAAACCACTTTTTTGGATCAGAAATTAAACCGCTAATAGCGGCTTCTCGAAATATTTCTTTTAAAGTATAAGGTGTTTTACCTGCTTTCTCGCAAAAACGTTTCATTGTCTTCCAAGCCGCTTCATAACAAAATTCAAAAGCTTGAATACTACCTGCTTTATTCTGCTCAGTATCTAAATGTTTACGAAACTCCTCAAATTTATTGCAAGATTTTAACAAACTACTTATATCTAATCCTTCAATTAAATGCATTTTATACTCCTATTTTTTGCTTTAAATGTCACCCCGTGGCTTGACCACGGGGTCTAGTCTTTTTAAATTTTCCTGGATACCGTGGTCAAGCCACGGTATGACAGAGAGAGCCTTTCAACAACGTCTGATAATTCATTACCAGTTTTGTACTGACTAAATCTTTGCTAGTTTGAAACTCTATTTTATTTGCTTTTATCCCTGCAACATTTTCAAATGAGTGATGTTCTATTTTATCACTTATTTTACTAGCAAGACTTAGAGCAATATTACGATTTTTATCATTAGTAAAGATGCATATTTCAAATTCCAGCTGCATTATATTTTGTACATTAGTCGATATATTATTAACATTCAATATGTTAACAAGTAAGAACGGACATTTTGCATCTTGGACAACGGAAAAATATATTTTATTAATTTTAGTTTTTATTTCATTATCGTTTATAAGTAATTTATACAAACTTAGCTGAAAATTATAGATAAAATCATGATACATATATTTCCAACGCTATTATATTTAAAAATTTACTCTTTTCTTCAACGTTAATGGTTCGTTTAATTTCAAATTCTCGCTCTTTAAATAAAATACGCATTTTAGTAGTGATATTTTTTATAAATCTTATTCTAAATAAAAAATATCCTTCCGTTATTATATGTCCAAAGTTTATTTTTTCTAAAGCAAGAAATTTACTGTCACATAGCGGTTTAATTTCAGCATAACTTGTCAATTTTTCTACCCATCTATCTTCCTCCATTCCCTCTCCTGCAATATTTTCTAAAAACTTAATTTGATGCTGAAAATTTTTCACGATTGTTTTTTGCATGTTTTTACCTCATATTTGTATATGTCTATAAGGCAAATATAAATTTTTCACCTCTTTTGACAGACCAATACAATTTGTAGCTTGACGATCATACATCTCGGCTATATGTAGCATTATTCCGTGTTTTATAGCATGCGGGATATTGTTTTTATCGTAACCGCTTATATATTCTACCGTCAGCTCTTCATTATTTAATGCCTTATTTAGAGTAAAAATATCCTGCTCAATCATATAATCATCCGCCGTTAAATCATTTTCTCGATTTTTAAATTTTTTTGTTATTTTTAATATTTTAAATATAGGATTATATTTTAATGAAAACTTCCCTTTTCCTGAGATATTACAAATAAATTTTATTTGTTTTGAGATAAAATTTAGCTTAGTAAAATTCTCTGCCGCAGTTATTGCAGCATCAATTAATCCGACTATTAAATCGTCATCATAACTTGCTTCCACCCGCATATAATTTTTCACCTGCTCTAAACTCCACACTTCTTGCGGAAATGTTTTTATAATTTGAAAATTATTTTTTTGAACATAGGTAACCTCTTGAATCATTAGGCGTCATTGCGAGGAAATTGCATAGCAATTGACGAAGCAATCTCAGGAGTTTGTTATTATTTCATGAGATTGCCACGCTCCCTACGGTCGCTCGCAATGACGAAGACAAAGTATTAACCAAACACACCAATCTTAATAGCTTCCTGGTTTACCACATCACCCCCTACTCTTTTTACGGCATAGAATTTAACAAAAGGCTTTTCGGTATAAGGATCACGCATAATATTAATACCGCTTCTATCTACTATTTTATAACCTGCTTTAAAGTCACCTATCGCTATAGCATTTCCCTTTTTATCTATAGGCGGCATATCGGAGCTACAAACTACCGGTACTCCAAATATAGTTTGCTTAAAGGAATCTGATAAAGATTGCTGCCAAATAAAACGTCCTTGATTATCTTTAAGCTTCTGTACTTCCGATAAGGTAATACGATTCATTAGCAAAGTTGCATTCGCTAAATATTCTTCTTTAAGCGAATTGATAAAATCAAGAACCCCATCGGCGGTGATTTTATTACCCATTTTAACTTTCTCGATTTTATCATGATCAGACGATAAAATACCTCTAGGTTTTTTTATGCCGTCACCGTTTATAAACGCATTATTTTCCATTTTAACGAAGCTATCACGCAATCTTTCACCTAACCAATTTTCGACTCTGATAGTCGCATCATCAAGTAATGCCTGGCTAGCTTTAGGTTGTGCGTATAACTCATGAACGAAAATTCTTTGCTGCTTTAATTTTGCTGCTGGAGTTTCTTCCCTTGCTTCTACCTCACCAATCCAGCCACTGCTAAATTTGCCATCCTCGCTTATTATATCTAGTGCATTTGTAGAAATCGTTTCAATTGAAGCTAGTCCTCTCATTGGGGATCTAGCATTTATTTCGGTAATGATACTGTTATATAAAGTCTGTAATATTAAAACGCCTCCTGCTTCCGTACTACTATTCAAAGATGATTTTTGCATAAGCCCATTATCTTCGCCTTTACGTACGTAATTAATAAAAGAGTTTTTTTGTTCCTGATCTTCTATATTGATACTAGTCGGTCTTTCGAGAATATTTTGTATATTATACACTTTTTCTTCTAACTCATTGATTTTACCTTGATATTCTACATCTTGACTTTTAGTAATATATAAAATTTTAGCACTTTGATTAGCAGGAAAAGTAACAATACTTATCTCTAAAAGCTCTGCTTCGGTAATTACTCTTTGCCTTGCATCATTATAAACAGAGTTTTTTATATAAAAGCCGATAGATAATCCGTCTATTGCTCCTTGCTTTATAAGCTCTATCGCCTCTACCCCTGCTTTGACCTTATTATTTATCACCGCTTCCATTTTTAAACCGTGATCATCTTCGGCAAGGTGCGTAATAATTCCGATAGGTTTTTTACTATCATGTTGCCAAAGAAATTTTACGTTATGGTGAGAAGCATTTGCAAAAGCTCCTTTAACAAGAGTATCATTATGATGATCTTTAAGGTTATAAACACTCGCATAGCCGATAATTGCTACCTCATTATCGGTTACGGACTTTATTTCCATATTGTCGAAAGTTTGATTGCTGTAGATTATTTTTTTCATATATTTATTACCTATTTTCCGTTGTCACCCTCTGACTTGATAACGGGGTGCATTAAGATAATATAACTGAAAAAATGCTAGCACTAAGAGGGGGGGTTTATGGATCGAAAAATATAGTGTCATCCCGTGGCTTGACCACGGGATCCATAAAAAAATTTAAAAAGACTGGATCCCGCGATCAAGTTAGCTAGGATGACAAGAGTAACAATTAACATATCAAACATTTACTATTATCAGTAGAGTTTGAGTCTATTAAAGGTACTTCTTCAAGTTTTTCTGTTTCTTCTTCCGGCATTTCAAAAGATAATAATGTTGAATAAGAATATTCAAATTTACAAAAATGCCATGTTTTATCAAATTGCTCATTGCAATCGTTTATAATTTTTTTTAATATCATCACCTACGTATTTAAAATTAGGATAATAAAATAACATATTAGAAGTGATAGTAATAGCAAGACTATCTAGCTGATTTTCTAAACACTTAGTATTAGTAATGATTCTTAAAGGAGTATTTTGGCATGATTTATATCCAAGTTTTTGACCTATCAAGATAATATAATCACCAAAAACTAAATCCGGTAAAATATCGTAAATAGTACCGCTATAATAGAGCTGAGATAGAGGCAATATTGCCTCTTCTTCACCAAGCAGCATAGCACAGGTAAAATTTTCTACTGCATTCTCAAATAGCAAATTAATTGCTTTTTTAGCATAGGAAGGCCACTTATTTTGAAAGGCAAAAAACATTTCCTGTTGCCTTAAACCTTCTTTAAGCAATTGATTTACCGGTGATAAATAAAAGATTTTATTGTTTTTTATAGAATTAAACATTTGACAAAGCAATTATTATTTTTTTCTGTACCTTCACCTAACACAAGAGCTTCTGTTTGTTGTGTGGTATTAAATTCTGTTTGCTGAAATTGAGCAAGCATAGTAGGCGTGATTAAGGGAGGAGGTTCTTTATTATCAGTATTATTATATTTTGTCTGTTCATTTACTTTAGAAAGCAGCACTAACACGCTTAAACTATCATTTTTTTTAAGCTTATCTAATGGTCCACTTAATTCTAACGATGTATCAGCCTGCGTTAATAGTTCCGGAGTATTAGATTCGTTTTGTGACATATTATCTATAATACCAAATATGTCTTTTATTTCAGTATCTTTTATACATTCAATAATAGCAGATTCAGCTTCCTTTTTTATTGTGTCGGTTATTTCTGATTTATATTTTGAGCTAGAAATTAAAATAACTTCAGTACATTTTACAGCCAAAATTCTAAGTTTTTCTGGTAAAGGATTATCACTTTTATAATCCGAAACCATACAATGTTGATCACCGCATTTTTTTTCCTATTGAAAGAATAAAATCTCCCTTAATATCATCTTTTTCAACTGACCAGCCGTTATAGTAAAATTGAGATAAATAATAGGCTGCACCGCTTTGACCGCAAAAGAATACTTCTTTTAATTGTTGATATAATCCACTTATAATCTCTATATTTTTAGCGGTTATTATTAATTCATTATTTGCTGATCGAATAAGCGGTCGGTTGATGTCATCTAAATATTGTTGTTGTGCTTCTCTAAACATTTCATCAGAAGTTAATTTTTTATCTTGGTTATTCATCATTATTTTTATCCCTTTATTTTTTTAAGATATGGTGCAGTTTGTTGCTGCATTGATTAGGTCATAGTCATCTATTTTATTACATTTTATATCCGTGTCATCATTATGAAAGCTTTTTATATATTGATATTCAGGCACTTTTATATGCATAACTTGTTCGCTTTCAAATTTCTTGGCATTTTCTGAATTTTGATGTATAGATTCCCGAATCTCTAGATTAGTAAATTCCATTGGATTTTTTCTACATTCAAAATCAATTTCATCGGCAATTAATCTATATTTAGGTAAAACTTTCTTATTAATAGCTTCAATCATACATTTTATATTATTAAGAACTAAACATTCAGGAGTCGTATTATTAAGATATTCTATTTTTGTATTTATAATAATTTGAGCGTTTGCTACAAGAGTAATATTAGTAGATTTTGAGAACTCAGAAATATTATCTAGCTTTAAATTTTCTATGTAATATTTTTGAACAATAGTTATTAAATTACTTAAATCCGGTGCATTAATTTCAAAATTATTTTTTTTGTTATAAGATTTTTTAAGAATTCACAAGCATCTTTACTGCCTAAAATCATCGCCCCTTGGAAATATAATATAGATTTTATATATATTTCTTGTTGTTCATTTTTTTCTTTTAATGATGAGGCTTGATTATAATATTTTATACCTTCTTCATATAAATATTCAGGGGTTAGTGTTACAATTTGTAAATTTTTAACAGTAGTTTCTTTCATAATCCATATCCCTATAATATATTACACGAACTATCTCCTGAGGTTATTACCTCATCTCCGTCTTTAGAATAGTTTTCTGGTACATATATATATGGGAAGTTATTAAGAGTAAGATTAAACTCTTTAATAATTTTATCCTCATTAACCGCGAAAGGATTGTTACTATTTTGCTTTTGACATATTTCAATAGCTTTTACGTGAGTAACAACACTTGGTTTTAAAAATTTTGCATTAATATCTCCTGACAATAAGGAAGTATTTATACATTTTTCATTCTCAAGTTCTCTTCCGACTAAGACCATAATATCTCTAAATTGTGTTATATTTATATTTTGAAGTTCATAATCAGGTATTTTTTTATTACTTCGTCATATAGTTCTACTAAACCTTCAGATGCGTTATTATTACCGGTAAATAATGCACATTTAAAAGCTTTTTCAATTTTTAAGAAATCCTGTGTTAAAGTACGAATATTATCAGAAGAAAGATTTTTAAATTCCTTTAATTGCTCGTATGCATTTTGTAAAAACGCTTGAGACACATAACTTGAATCGTTATTCTCTTGGGGCATATATTTATTACCTTGTTAAATTAGAGCTTAAGTAATGGTTAACAATAGTTAAACCAATAATTTAAATTTAGTAATATTTTTGCTAAAAGGAAAGTTCGGCAGTAGAAAAAGAGATTATTTTTTTGGAAGGTAGTTGTAATATTATTCTGCCGGTATTATCGATATCTTTAAAAAGACCGGTTACTATATCATTTTGATGCTTAACGGTAATATTTTCATGTAACTTATAGGCATGTTCTAACCATTTTTCTCTAATAAAAGAAAAACCGTTATTACCCCAAATTTGATAGTATTTTTCAAAATTCTCTATTAATTTTTCAAGTAAAGCTTGCGGCTCTATAGGCGGTAGATTTTCGCTTATTAAGCTAGTAGTAGGCTGGTCGATATTATCAGGGTGATAGATAATATTAATGCCGATACCGATAATAATGTAATAATTATTTTCTACTTTAACGGATTCAAGAAGTATACCGGCAATTTTCTGACCGTTAATTAATACATCATTCGGCCATTTTAGCTTCACATTGTCATCCCGTGGCCCCGTCACTGGATCTATTTTTTTGGATCCCGTGGTCAAGCCACGGGATGACATAGTATCATAAACGGCAAGTGCTACAACAAAAGATAATTGCGGTAGTAATTCTATCTCTTTATCAGGCTTTATTAGTAAACTTGTATGTAAATTACCGGAATTAGATCGCCAGTTTTTACCGCTTCTACCACGTCCATTAGTTTGAGATTTGGCAAGCACGACATAATTTGACTCGACTTTACCATTCTTAGCAATTCTCATAGCTTCAGAACTTGTACTATCTATTTCATCAAAAACAACTAGTTTAAATTTACTTATGTTCATTTTTTAGTAACCGTCATTGCGAGGAGCGAAGGGCGTTGTTGCATGGCTCGTTTTATGTCATTCCTGCGAAAGCAGGAATCCATCATAAAGCGAGATAACCTCCGCTTTTAATTTCAAAAATTTACTGTATTTATGCTTTTTTTAGATTCCTGCTTTCGCAGGAATGACATAGGGAACGGGAATGACATAAAAACACCTAATCACCCCCTACTCCTCTGGCTGCTAGCTACCTCATGTTTGTTTTGAATTTTTGGTGCTTCGCTTTTACTTTTAGTTATAAAGCTTTCTAAATCTTGTTTAGTAAATTTAAACTTAGCAATATTTTCATCAAAGGTTTTAGTCTTGTCAAATCTTGCATCTTTATTTTTATCTATTCCAAGCACCTCAATGAAACTATCTTTTATTTTACTTGAAGCGGCAGGATCATTTAATGTATGCAGCAAAGCTTTCAATGAGTTTGTATCGGCTTTTAACGTATTATTACGACTAGTAGCTGCAATAATTACATATTCTTTAAGGTCCTTTTGCAGTTCTTTTTCGTTTAATGCTCCGGTTTTACAAAATGATAATAGCATTTTTGCTTTATCATTATGATTTTCAATAACACCATCCTGCCATTTAGAATTATTGTTTTCCTTTGACGGAATAAACATTTCTAATAATTTAGCTCCAAAAGTTTTATGTAAATTTTTATTATCATAAACTTCATAAACATTTAGCAGAAATTTTTGATGGTCAAATGTTTTATCGGCTTTTTTTCCTAGTTCATGATTATTTAAATATTCTCTAGTTTGGCAATATCCTTTAATATGCAAATAATCAGAATATTTTTGTGCATC